>NZ_JAXGFQ010000036.1:0-24680 GCF_051020825.1 Moorella naiadis (nom. illeg.) | reverse complement strand
GGAACCGGCTACAGCGGCAGCCGTCCAGGCCCTGGCGGAGATGGGCCTGGATCTCAGCAGCCACCGCGCCCGGCAACTAACGGCGGCCATGGTCCAGGATGCCGATTTGATCCTGACCATGACGGCCGACCATAAAGAGTATATCCTCCGGAACTACCCGGCGGCCGGGAGTAAAACCTTTACCCTCAAGGAGTACGTCCAGGGGCCGGTAGACCCGGCCCTGGCCCGGCGGCGCCTGGAGCTGGCGGGGGAGATAGCCGCCCGGGAGCAGGAATTCACCGCCGCCCACCGCCAGGAGCTGGAGGGATTGTATCGGGAGACAGGCAACCCAGCAGAACGCACCCAGAAGGAAGCCCGGCGCCGGCAGCTGGAGGCCGAACTGGCGGCCGGACTAAAACCCCTCCTGGCAGAACTGGCCCGCCTCCAGGCAGCAGCCGACCGGGATATAGCTGACCCCTTCGGCCGGCCCCTGGAGGGTTACCGGGCTACGGCCCGGGAGCTGCAGCACTTGCTTGGACAGGCCTTGGACAAATTTTCACAAGAGCAAAAATAAGTTTGACAGCGAAGCAGGATTTATGATAACTCTGGCGAATAATTTAAGTAGGATTTAATCTTTCGCTGAGAGGTGAAGTGAAGTTGCGCGTAGCTCTGGGTAGCGATCATGGCGGCTTTCACCTGAAGATGGCGATTAAGGAATACCTGGACCAGCAGGGCATTGCCAACCATGACTTCGGCACTTATAATGCCGAATCCGTCGATTATCCCGATTATGCTCAGAAGGTAGCGGCGGCCGTCGCCGACGACGAATACGATCGCGGCATCCTGTGCTGCGGGACCGGCATCGGCATGTGCATCGCCGCCAACAAGGTGCCCGGCATCCGGGCCGCCCTCTGCCACGACACCTTTTCCGCCCGGGCGGCCCGGGAGCATAATGACGCCAACATCCTCACCCTGGGGGAGCGGGTTATCGGCCCCGGTTTGGCCCTGGATATAGTCGCCACCTGGCTGCAGGCCGGATTCAGCGGCGGCCGCCACGCCCGCCGGGTGGAAAAAATCAGCACCATTGAAAAACAGTACCGGGGTCAGGAAGAGCAGACCCTGCCCTGTTGCCGGGAGCGGGAGTAGGGGATGGGGGGGATCACCATATGGATAACTATCATGACCTGACGGCAACTGTTCAGGCTGCAGCTGAAGAGTTGCTTGCCACGGCCGGCCTGCAACCGGGGCAGATCCTGGTGGCCGGGTGCAGTACCAGTGAGATAATAGGGCAGCGGATCGGCTCCGCCTCCTCCCTGGAGATCGGCCGGGCCGTGGTGGCCGGCCTTCTGGCGGCTACCAACCGGGCCCAGGTCTACCTGGCGGCCCAGTGTTGTGAGCACCTGAACCGGGCCCTGGTCATCGAATCCGGCGCCGCCCGCCTGTATAACCTGCCGGTGGTCACCGTTGTCCCGGCGCCTAAAGCCGGCGGCTCCCTGGCTACAGCCACCTACGCCGCCCTGCACCGGCCCGTGGTGGTGGCCTCCCTCCAGGCCCACGCCGGCCTGGACATTGGTGCCACCCTTATCGGTATGCACCTGCGACCGGTGGCCGTGCCCGTACGCCTGGCCGTCAAGGCCATCGGCGCGGCGCCGGTAACCGCCGCCCGTACCCGGCCGCCTTTAATCGGCGGCGAACGGGCCGTATATCAGCCTCAATCTTAATCTCTCACCTGGGGGCTGACGCCCCCGCCACGAAGAATGAAAATGCGGATAGAGGCAGAGGCCGGCGGGTACAGGCGGAAGGCGACTTGGTTCGAGGCGTCAGCAAACTCAGCGAAGCTGCAGCGAGGCGGCGGTGAACGGGATGGGGATCGTAACGTGACTTCAGGAACGAGAAGTAGCACGCTCCGTCATGATCGATCAAAGGGATAAAGTCCAGCCACCCCCGCCGCCGAGGAAGGCTGAGCGCTAGTTTGCTCGCCGAGAACCACGGAGCCTGGAGCCTGTACCCGCCAGCCCTGCGGGAGTTGGTAGATGTCTATTTACGAAGGAGGCCAAACTAATGAACCTGGAGGCTGTAGCTAAAGTCGACCCCGAAATCGTCGCCGCCGTCAGGGGCGAGCTTAAACGCCAGCGTACCCACCTGGAACTAATCGCCTCAGAAAACTTCGTCAGCCGGGCGGTTATGGAGGCCTATAGCTGCGTCTTAACCAATAAATATGCCGAGGGCTATCCCGGTAAACGCTACTACGGCGGCTGCGAGTGGGCCGACGTCGTCGAGAACCTGGCCCGGGAACGCGCCCAGGCCCTCTTCGGCGCCGACCACGCCAACGTCCAGCCCCATTCCGGCAGCCAGGCCAATACCGCCGTCTACCTGGCCGTTTTACAGCCGGGGGATAAGGCCCTGGGCATGAACCTGGCCCACGGCGGCCACCTGACCCACGGCAGCCCGGTGAGCCTGTCCGGCAAATATTATAACTTCTCCTTTTACGGCGTCGACGCCGCCACCGGCCGCATTGATTATGACGCCGTCGCCCGCATCGCCCGGGTGGAACGGCCCAAACTTATTGTCGCCGGGGCCAGCGCCTACCCGCGGGTTATCGATTTCGCCCGCTTCCGGGAGATCGCCGACGAAGTCGGCGCCCTGTTGATGGTGGATATGGCCCACATCGCCGGGTTGGTAGCCGCCGGTCTCCACCCCAGCCCGGTACCCTACGCCCAGTTCGTCACCACCACCACCCACAAGACCATGCGCGGTCCCCGGGGCGGCATTATCCTGACTACCAAAGAATACGCCCGGGAGATTGACAAGGCCGTCTTCCCCGGCATCCAGGGCGGCCCCCTGATGCACGTCATTGCCGCCAAGGCGGTGGCCTTGAAGGAAGCCATGCTCCCGGCCTTTAAACGCTACCAGCAGCAGATTGTCACCAACGCCCGCACCCTGGCCGAGGCCCTCATGGGCTACGGGTTCAACCTGGTCTCCGGCGGTACCGACAACCACCTGCTCCTCGTCGACTTGCGTAACAAGAATCTCACCGGCCGGGACGCTGAAGATATCCTAGCTTCAGTCCAGATTACCGTCAACAAGAACGCTATCCCCTTTGACCCCCAGAAACCCAGCGTGACCAGCGGCATCCGCCTGGGAACGGCAGCCCTCACCTCCCGGGGCATGGACGCCGGCGCCATGGTCCAGGTGGCCCGGGCCATCGACCTGGCCCTCTCCTACGGCCCCGATGAAAAGAAGCTGGGGGAAGCCCGGGGCCTCGTCGCCGATCTCACCAGTTCTTTCCCCTTGTACCCGGAACTGGATTAAAGCAGGGTGAATTATATATGCGCAAAGACTGGGACGAATACTTCCTGGACATCGCCTTTCAGGTGGCCGGCCGTAGTACCTGCAACCGGCGGGCCGTAGGTGCCGTGGTGGTCAAGGACAAGCGCATCAAGGGTACCGGCTATAACGGCGCCCCCCATGGCCTGCCCCACTGCCTGGATGTTGGCTGCCTCATGGAGGGCGAGCACTGCCTGCGTACTATCCACGCCGAGATCAACGCCCTCCTGGAGTGCTCGCCGGAGGAGCGGCAAGGGGCGACCATGTATGTTACCGATTACCCCTGCGAACGCTGCGCCCTGACCATCGTCCAGGCGGGTATAGCCAGGCTCGTCTATGCCCGGTCCTACCCCGTTGCTTATGATTGGCTCCGGGAAGCCGGCCTGGAGATCGTCCACCTGCCGCGCTAACAGCTAACAGATAATTGACCTGGTAAGAGTGCCCGAAGGATGGCCGGCGGCCATCCTTCTTTCTGCTTTATTGTTACTTTTTATTGTTACTTTTTTTCTGCTATGTTATGGTATAATAGAGGGCGGTCTGAGGGGGGAGAAGTTTGCAGCAGAAGATTATCGCCCTACCCAAACTGGACAACCTGGCGCCAACCATGGAATCGACGGCATTGAAACTCATGGAGGAGGCCGGGGAGCTGGCCCAGGCCATCGGTAAGTTCCGTGGCCTGAGCGGCGAAGAGGTACAGGTAGACGCCGCGGCGGTCCAAGCCGCCATCACCCGCGAACTCCTGGACGTGGCCCAGACGGCCGTTTCTTTAATGTTCGTCCTGGAGGAACAGTACGGCATCGATATCCAGCAGGCCCTGGAGGAACACCTCGCCAAGCTGCGGGCCAAGGGATATTTGAAGTATTAGCTAACATTGCCGGTATTCGTGGCAGGGGCTTGCCCCTATAAGGGGCTCTGCAGAAAAAGACAGCACTTTGTTACTTGATATATTTAATGGAGGTTTAATGGAGGTTTACCAACCCATGCCGCCCTACAAGATACTGACTGTTTTCGGCACCCGGCCCGAGGCCATTAAGATGGCCCCGGTGGTCCAAGAATTAAACCTGCATCCGGAGGAATTCACCTGCCGGGTGGCAGTTACCGCCCAGCACCGGGAGATGCTGGACCAGGTCCTGCGCCTCTTCCACATCCAGCCGGATTACGACCTGGACATCATGCGGCCGCGCCAGACCCTGGAAGAGATTACCACCAGGGCCTTAAACGGCCTGGCCGGGGTCCTTAAAGAGGCTCAACCGGACCTGGTCCTGGTCCACGGCGACACCACCACCACCTTTGTCGCCGCCCTGGCCGCCTTTTACCAGCAGATTCCCGTCGGCCATGTGGAAGCCGGTCTCCGGACCGGCGACCGTTACGCCCCCTTCCCTGAAGAAATGAACCGCCGCCTGGCCGGCGCCCTGACAGACATCCACTTCGCCCCCACAGCCACAGCCCGGGATAATCTCCTCCGGGAAGGTATCGCCCCAGAGCACGTCTACGTCACCGGCAACACGGTCATTGACGCCTTAAAGGCTACCATCCACGACGAGTATCACTTTCAGGCTCACGGCCTGGCAGGGCTGGATTTTGAGCAAAAGCGAGTTATCCTGGTGACGGCCCACCGGCGGGAGAACTGGGGTGAACCCCTGCGGGAGATTTTTACGGCCCTACGGGATCTTATCCACCGGCATCCGGATACGGCCCTGGTTTTTCCCGTGCATTACAATCCCCGGGTACGACAACTGGCCAACGAAATCCTCGACGGCCAGGACCGGGTGTATTTAATCGAGCCCCTGGATTACGAGCCCTTCGTTAACCTCATGAACCGGGCTTATCTGATCCTGACGGATTCTGGCGGCCTGCAGGAAGAAGCCCCGGCCCTGGGCAAGCCCGTCTTGGTCCTGCGGGAGGTCACGGAACGGCCGGAGGCCGTAGCTGCCGGCACGGTACGCCTGGTAGGCACCGCCTACCGGGATATTCTGGCGGCGGCGGATGAACTTCTCACCGACCGGCAAGCTTACTTGCAGATGGCCCACGCTGTCAACCCCTATGGTGACGGCCAGGCCTCCCGGCGCATCCACGCCGGCCTGCGCTATTACTTCGGCCTTACTGTGGCCCGGCCCCAGGAGTTCCAACCACGGGCCAGTAGGACAAAAAATTAAATATTTCACAAGCAGGAATATCGTCGTCAAGGGAGAATATGTTAAGACAGGGAACAGGAAAAAGGAATAAAAAATTCCTCCAGGCAACAACTTAACATCAATGGTCGCCAAAAAAAATAACTACTGGGATTATGCCAGGTATGCCAATATAGCCTTTTCCTTTGGCGTAACCCTGACAACAGGTATCCTCCTGGGGTTTTACGGAGGGAGCTGGCTTGATCGCCGCTGGGGCACTGCGCCCTGGCTGATGCTGGCCGGTATCCTGCTGGGCATCGGGCTGGGGTTTTACAGCATGCTTAACGAACTACGGGTCCTGGAGAGAGAGCGCAAGGGCAGGACGACCGATGCCAGGGAGAGGGATCGGACTAAGCGCCACTGAGAAAATGATGCTGGCCCTGGCCGCCATGGCGGCAATGGCTGCCCTGGCCGGGGGCTATTACTATTTTATTGCCGGCCTGGGGGCAGGTTCCCTGACATCATTCCTGATGCTGCGCTGGCAGGTAGCGGCTGCCCATAACCCGCGCAACCTGGATCCCCTGCGGGCTTTAAATGTTTTAATGTTTCGTTCCCTAGTCAGGACGGGGGTTGCCCTGACCCTCCTGGCCCTATCCGCAGTCCTGCAAGGCCTCGAGACTCTCTTCGGGGTCCTGACCGGCTTGGTCCTCCAGGTCGCGGCCCACATGGGGCAGGCGGCTCTCATCATCCTGAGAAAGGGGGGAAAAAACGTTGGGTCTGCGCGCTCTGGGCGAAATTATGACACACGTCCGCCCGGTTGAAATCTTTCACCTGGGCCCTATTCCTATTTACTCTACCGTCGTTAATACCTGGATTATCATGGCCCTGTTGCTGGCCGGCGTTTTCTTGGCGACCAGGAGAATTAGCTTTATCCCCCGGGGTGTCCAGCATGTCCTGGAGATGCTGCTGGAGTTTTTCTATGGCCTCCTGGAAGAGGCCATGGGTAAAGAGGGGCGGCGGTATTTACCCCTAGTTGCTACCCTCTTTGTCTTTATCTTGAGTCTGAACCTCTCCTGGTTTATCCCGGGCATGAAACCTCCCACCATGGACCTTTCCACGACGGCAGCCTTTGCTGTCACCACCATCATCCTGGTCCAGCTTATTGGCATTCGCAAACTGGGCGTGGGAGGTTATATCCGGCATTTCTTCCAGCCGGCGCCATTCCTTTTTCCTTTAAATGTTATCGAAGAATTGGTAAAGCCCGTCTCCCTTTCCCTCCGTCTCTTCGGCAACCTCTTCGGCGAAGAGATGGTAGTTACAATCCTGTTTCTCATGATACCTTTCCTGTTGCCGACACCCATCATGCTCCTGGGGGTCCTGATGGGCACCATCCAGGCCTTTGTCTTTACCCTGCTGACGGTTACTTATATCGCTAATTTTATCCATGGGCATTAAGCCTTACCTATAATTACACCAAATTATATTAACCATATTTTGCTCAAAGGAGGATAAAAATGAACGCACTAGGTTTTATCGGCGTTGGTCTGGCCATCGGCCTGGCTGCCCTGGGGTCGGCCCTGGGTCAGGGCATTGCTTCCCGGGGGGCATTGGAGGGTATGGCCCGGCAGCCTGAAGCCAGCGGCGACATCCGGACAACCCTGCTCCTGGCCCTGGCTTTCATGGAAGCCCTGACGCTCTTTTCCTTCGTTATTGCCATCCTCATGTGGACCAAGCTCTAAGGAGCCCTTGGCGGGCGAATAGGACGGCGCTAAGCAGTCTTATTCGCCCCTGTCCTATGGGGGTAGGGAAGAGCGAAAGGAGGGTGCGTCTGTGCAGGCGATTTTCCAGGCCCTGAATTTTAACCCCTGGACTTTTTTGTTGCAGGCCCTTAATCTGCTGGTGATTATGGGGTTGCTTTATGTATTTCTTTACAAGCCCATCGGCAAGATTTTGGCCGAGCGCGAAAACCGGATTGAAGGCAGTCTAAATGACGCGGCTGCGGCCAGGGAAAAGGCCGAAAACATCCTGGTCGAGTACCAACAACAACTCCGGGGCGCCCGGCAGGAGGCCCAGATTATCCTGGACCGGGCGGCCCGGATGGCGGAGGAGACGCGGACGGAGATTATCAACCAGGCTCGCACTGAAGCCGAGCGGACCCTGGCCCAGGCCCGGGGCGAGATTGAGGGCGAGAAGACCAAGGCCCTGGCGGCCATCCGCAGCGAAGCCGCCAACCTGGCCGTCCTGGCGGCCGCCAAGGTCCTGGAGCGCTCCCTGACGGCCGATGATCAGGAACGGCTGGCCCGGGAAGCCTTGGCTGAGGTGGAGCGACTGCAATGAGCGAGCAAACCATAGCCCGGCGCTACGCCAGCGCCCTTTTTCATATTGCCCGGGAACAGGGCACGGCCGGTGAACTGGCCGCCGGCCTGGAACGGGTAAGTAACGTCCTGGCTGACGACCGGGATTTCCGGCGCGTTCTCTACCACCAGCTAATTCCAGTCAGGGCCAAGCAAAAATTGGTTGATACCATTTTCCCTGGTCTGGCGCCGGTACTAAAAAACTTCCTGCATCTGGTCCTGGCCCGGGGCCGGGAACGGGCGTTGCCGGAGATGGCCGCCCAGTTCCGCCGCCTGGTGGACCAGGCCGAGCATATCCTGCCCGTGGAGGTAACCTCAGCGACCCCCCTGGGGGAGGATATCCTGGCCGGCTTAAAGGAAAGGCTGGCCGCTACAACCCGGCAGCATATTCGCCTTGCCAACCGGGTCAACCCGGACCTGATTGGCGGGCTGATGATCCGCCTGGGGGACCGCGTCCTGGATGCCAGCCTGAAGAAGAAGCTAGAGCTCCTGGGGGAACACCTGAAAAAGGCTTGATACCGAGCAGGGCAAAGGGGTGAAAAGAAGCATTGAGCATTCGACCCGATGAGATAACCAGTATTCTAAAGAAGCAGATTGAACAATACCAGCTGGAAGTAGAAATGGCCGAGGTGGGCACGGTCACCCAGGTCGGCGACGGCATTGCCCGCATCTACGGCCTGGACCGGGCCATGGCCGGTGAGTTGCTGGCATTTCCCGGCGATATCTACGGAATGGTCTTGAACCTGGAAGAAGATAACGTCGGTGCGGTCATCCTCGGCCCCTATACCCACATTAAAGAGGGCGATCAGGTTAAACGTACCGGGCGCATCGTTGAGGTGCCGGTGGGTGAAGCCCTCATCGGCCGGGTGGTTAACGCCATGGGCCAGCCGGTAGACGGTAAAGGGCCCATCCAGACAAGTAAATTCCGTCCCGTGGAGTCCCCGGCGCCGGGCCTGGTATACCGTCAACCGGTCAATACCCCCCTGCAGACGGGGCTCAAGGCCATTGACTCCATCGTCCCCATCGGCCGGGGCCAGCGGGAACTGATCATCGGCGACCGCCAGACGGGGAAGACGGCCATCGCCGTTGACACCATTATTAACCAGAAGGGCCAGAACGTCATCTGCGTCTATGTGGCCATCGGCCAGAAGGCCTCGACTGTGGCCAACGTCGTCCAACGCTTGGAGGAAACCGGCGCCATGGCCTATACCATCGTCGTTATGGCCACGGCCAGCGAGCCGTCGCCCCTGCTCTACATCGCGCCTTACGCCGGCTGCGCCATGGGCGAGTACTTCATGTACGAACAGCACCGGGACGTTCTTTGCATTTATGATGACCTCTCCAAGCACGCGGCCGCTTACCGGGAGCTCTCCCTGCTCTTGCGCCGGCCGCCGGGACGGGAGGCTTATCCCGGGGACGTTTTTTACCTGCATTCCCGGTTGCTGGAGCGGGCGGCACGCCTGAATGACGAGATGGGCGGCGGCTCCCTGACTGCCCTGCCGATCATCGAGACCCAGGCCGGGGACGTCTCCGCCTACATCCCGACCAACGTTATCTCCATCACCGACGGCCAGATTTTCCTGGAGTCCGACCTCTTCTACGCCGGCCAGCGCCCGGCCATCAACGTCGGTATTTCCGTTTCCCGGGTGGGTGGCGCCGCCCAGATCAAGGCCATGAAGCAGGTAGCCGGCCGCCTGCGCTTAGACCTGGCCCAGTACCGGGAGCTGGCGGCCTTCGCCCAGTTCGGTTCCGACCTGGACAAAGCCACCCAGGCGCGCCTGGCCCGGGGCGAGCGTATGATGGAGATGCTAAAACAGGACCAGTACCAGCCCATGCCCGTTGAAGAACAGGTAGTCGTCCTTTACGCCGCCATTAACGGTTTCCTGGATGACCTGCCGGTGGAGCGGGTCCGGGTTTTTGAAAAAGACTTCCTGCGCTTTCTCCGTAACGAGCGCCCGGAGGTCATGACCGGCATCCGCGAGCAGCGCCAACTGAACGACCAGCTCCAGGAACTGCTGCAAAAGAGCATTGCAGACTTCAAAGGCAGCTTTACCGCTGCCGGGGAAGCATAAAGGTGGTGAGCCGGCATGCCCAGCATGCGTGACCTGAAGCGCCGCATCCGCAGTGTCCAGAGCACCCAGCATATTACCCGGGCCATGAAGATGGTGGCCGCGGCCAAGCTGCGCAAGGCCCAGGCCCAGGTCACGGCAGCCCGGCCCTACGCCGCCAAGCTCGAGGAAGTTGTCGGTCGCCTGGTAGCGGCCGTAGACCCGGAAACCCAGCCCCTGGTCAACCCCCGGGAGCTCAAGCAAGCCGGCTATGTCCTCTTTACCGCCGACCGGGGCCTGGCCGGCGGCTACAACGCCAACCTGATCCGGCTGACGGAAGAACGCCTGCGGCAGGAGGAGCGCCCGGCGGCCCTGGTGGCCGTGGGCCGTAAGGGCCGCGACTTTTTCCGCCGCCGGCCGGTGGAGTTGATCCAGGCCTTCACCGACCTGGGGGACAACCCGGACCTTATCCAGGCCCGGGAACTGGCGCGCCGGCTGGTGGCCCTCTACCTGGAGGGTACCCTGGATGAAATCAACCTGGTCTACACCCGTTTCTATTCAGCCATTCGCCAGGTACCCCAGGTCGATCGCCTGCTGCCCATCACGGTTCCCGAAAAACAGCAGGATGTCGGTGATTATATCTACGAACCCTCGCCGGAAGAGGTACTGCGGCTACTCCTGCCCCGGTATTGCGAGATCAAGGTCTATCGCGCCCTGCTGGAGGCCAAGGCCAGTGAACACGGCGCCCGCATGACGGCCATGGACAGCGCGACCAAGAATGCCGCCGAGATGATTGATAAATTCACCCTATCCTTCAACCGCGCCCGCCAGGCGGCGATCACCAGCGAGATCCTGGAGATTGTGGCCGGGGCCGACGCTCTGAAGTAAAGGAGGGGCTATCCGTTGAACGAAGGACAGGTGGTGCAGGTTATCGGCCCGGTGGTGGACGTGGAATTTGCCAGCGACCGGTTGCCAGACCT
Source organism: Moorella naiadis (nom. illeg.) (assembly GCF_051020825.1). Classification (NCBI taxonomy): domain Bacteria; kingdom Bacillati; phylum Bacillota; class Clostridia; order Neomoorellales; family Neomoorellaceae; genus Neomoorella; species Moorella naiadis (nom. illeg.). Next base: position 13,881 of record NZ_JAXGFQ010000036.1, on the reverse strand, counting down.
GTATAACGCCATTACCATTAAAACCGATAAGGTTAATGTTACCATGGAGGCCATGCAACACTTGGGCAACAACACCGTCCGCTGTGTGGCCCTCTCCACCACTGACGGCCTGCAGCGGGGCATGACCGCCGTCGATACCGGCGGGCCCATCACCGTACCGGTAGGCCCGGCGACCTTGGGCCGGCTCTTTAACGTCCTGGGGGAACCCATCGACAACCAGGGCCCGGTGGATACCCCGGAACGGCTGCCCATTCACCGGCCGGCACCGGCCTTTGAAGAGCAACAGCCCTCTACAGAGGTCCTGGAAACCGGTATCAAGGTTGTTGACCTCCTGGCACCCTATGCCAAGGGTGGCAAGGTCGGCCTCTTCGGCGGCGCCGGGGTCGGCAAGACGGTCCTCATCCAGGAACTCATCCGCAACATCGCTTACGAGCACGGCGGTTTTTCCGTCTTCAGCGGCGTCGGCGAGCGGACCCGTGAGGGTAATGACCTCTACCTGGAAATGAAGGAATCCGGGGTTATCGAAAAGACGGCCCTGGTCTTCGGCCAGATGAACGAACCCCCCGGCGCCCGCCTGCGGGTGGGCCTGACGGGCCTGACCATGGCGGAATACTTCCGGGACGCCCAGGGCCAGGACGTCCTCCTCTTCATTGACAACATCTTTCGCTTCGTCCAGGCCGGTTCCGAGGTTTCCGCCCTCCTGGGCCGCATGCCCTCGGCCGTGGGTTACCAGCCCACCCTGGCGACAGAGATGGGAGCCCTCCAGGAGCGCATCACCTCGACTAAAAAGGGCTCTATTACCTCGGTCCAGGCCATCTACGTCCCGGCCGACGACCTGACGGATCCGGCCCCGGCGACGACCTTCGCCCACCTGGACGCCACCACGGTGCTGTCGCGGCAAATCGCCGAGCTGGGCCTTTACCCGGCGGTGGATCCTCTCGATTCTACCTCCCGTATCCTGGACCCCCGCATCCTGGGGGAGGAACACTACCGGGTCGCTCGGGGCGTGCAGCAGGTGTTGCAGCGTTATAAAGAGCTCCAGGACATCATCGCCATTCTGGGTATGGATGAACTCTCCGAGGACGATAAGCTGACCGTTGCCCGGGCGCGGAAAATCCAGCGCTTCCTTTCCCAGCCTTTCCACGTGGCTGAGGCCTTCACCGGACAACCGGGTGTTTATGTGCCGCTGAAGGAAACCATCCGCGGCTTCAAGGAGATCCTGGAGGGCCGTCACGACGACCTGCCCGAGCAGGCCTTCTATATGGTCGGCACCATCGATGAAGCCGTCAAGAAGGGCCAGGAGTTGATGTAGATGGCCGCCCTCAACCTGGAGATCATCACTCCCGAGCGGGTCGTCCTGCAGGCGGAGGCCGCCAGCGTCACGGCCCCCGGCGTCCAGGGGTACCTGGGCGTCCTGCCGGAACATGCCCCCCTGATTACGACCCTGCAGGCCGGGGTGGTCACCTGCCGCCGGCAGGCAGGCGGGGAGGAAGAAAAACTGGCCGTTTCCGGCGGTTTCCTGGAAGCCGGCCCGGACCGGGTGATTATCCTGGCCGACACGGCGGAAAGGGCGGCAGAGATCGACGTTGACCGGGCCCGCCAGGCCCGGGAGCGGGCCGAACAGCGCCTGCGGGAACGCCCGCCGGGCCTGGACGTCGCCCGGGCCGAAGCCGCCCTGCGGCGGGCCACGGCGCGGCTGCAAGCGGCCGGGGTTTTATAAACAGGAGATGAAGGATACAGGCGGAGGGCGACTTGGTTCGAGGCGTCAGCAAACTCAGTGAAGCCGCAGCGAGGTGGCGGTGAACGGGATGGGGATCGTAACGTTACTTCAGGAACGGGAAGTAGCACGCCCTGCCAGTCATGCTCAAAAAGGTAAAATCATGCCACCCCCGCCGCCGAGCAAGGCTGAGCGCCAAGTTTGCTAGCCGAGAACCAGTGGAGCCCGGAGTCTGTATCCTCCAGCTCCTACGTGGAGTAAAAGCATTTTCACCGGAGTCTATTTACCAGGCCCCCTGGCAAGAATAGGAATAACACTATTCCTGCAAGGGGGCTTTGCCTTTGTTCTGGTCGCGCTTTCATCTTAAAACCACTTATCTCCTTAAATTTAAGGCTGCTGGTCGTAAAGTTACGTTTACCAGCCTTCTGGTGGCCCTGCTCGTTCTCAGCCTGGCCGGGGGCCTGCTGGCCAGCCATCTCTTCCTGCCGCGGGTTGTGCGCAGTCCCCTGGCCGGGGCAACGGTCTCTGCCGGCCAGGCAGGCTCGTCAGGCCAGCCGGCGGCCGGGGATGAAGTGACGCCCCGCCTGCTCTTTACCGCCCTGAGTGCCAGTGGCGCCCGCCTGGAGAGCCTGCACCTGGAAGCCTGGGGCCGCTTGAACACCAGCTTTAGCGACGCCGCCACTATCTCTGACCTGGCCCAACAGGCCTTGACCGGCCTGGGCCTGGACCCGGGAGCCGGTGCCGGCCTTACCCACCAGGATACGGAGAAGTTCCACGGCACTGCCTGGGAAGGGGAACTCCAGCCGGGGGTGAAGCTCTTCCTGTCCGTTCAAAGCCTGGCCGGGTCCGGTGCCGACGGCGAGACCTACCTGCTCCTGGATTTGACAGGTGCACCCCAAAACGGGGAAGGGGAGATGGTCTCCTGGCAGGGGCAGGTCCGGGCGGCCTTCCAGGCCTGGCAGGTGGAACCCCACCTGACCTACGGCCTCATCGGCGTTATCCCCGGCAAGTTGTCGGCAGCGGCAAGACAGCAAAGGGCCAGGGCCGTCCTGGCGGCCCTGGGGGCCCGTAAGGTCGAAGGGGTGGAGGATGACGAACTCCTGAGTATCAGCGCCTACTCCGACCGCCTGCCCCGGGGCCTGGCCGTGGCCGGGCGGGAGGTCAACGTTAATGTCGCCCTGCGTTTCCATGCCACCGACGGGAATACTTATTTACATCTCGGTTCGCCCCTTTTGGGTGGCGAGTATTAAAAGGTATATGTTATAATAGACCTTAAAGGCCTTATCTTATATTGTATTAAAAGATAAAATCCAAAAGGGGCTAGGGAAATTGGAGGCAATAGTTGTTGAGGGCCGGTCGCGGCTGCAGGGACGGGTGACCGTCAGTGGTTCCAAGAATGCCGTCTTGCCGATTATCGCTGCCTGCCTGCTGACGGGCGACGAGTGTTACCTGGAAGATATCCCCCGCCTGGCGGATGTCGATACCATGTGCGGCGTCATTGGCGAAATGGGCGCCCAAGTCTACCCTGATGGAGTTAATAACCTGCACATCAATGCCGGTTCGATTGCAAAGATGGAGCCGCCCTATGAATACGTCCGCCGCATGCGGGCCTCCTTTCTGGTCATGGGTCCCCTCTTGGCCCGCTTCGGCCGGGTGAAGGTCTCCCTGCCCGGAGGGTGCGCCATCGGCGCCCGGCCCATAGACCTGCACCTGAAGGGAATGGCCGCCTTGGGAGCCAGCATTACCGTCAATAAAGGCAACGTTGAGGCGGCAGCCACCGGCCGTCTGAAGGGCGCCCAGGTCTACCTGGATTTCCCCAGCGTTGGGGCGACGGAGAACATCATGATGGCCGCGGCCCTGGCCGAGGGGACGACTACCATTGAGAACGCCGCCGGTGAGCCGGAGATCGTCGACCTGGCCAACTTTATTAATTCCCTGGGCGGCCGGGTTACCGGCGCCGGTACCAGGGTGATCAAGATTGATGGTGTCAAGGAACTCCACGGCAGCCATCACGCCGTGATTCCCGACCGGGTCGAGGCCGGCACCTTTATGATTGCCGCCGCCGCCACCGGTGGCGACGTCCTGGTGGAGAACGTCATCCCTACCCACCTGAAGGCCGTCATGGCCAAATTAACTGAAACCGGCGCCCACCTGGCCGAAGAAGAGGGCGGTATCCGGGTCCAGGCCGACCTGCCCCTGCGGGCGGTGGACATCAAAACCATGCCCTATCCCGGCTTCCCGACGGACATGCAGGCTCAGTTCATGGCCCTGCTGACCACCGCCCGGGGCAGTAGCATGGTCACCGAGACGGTCTTTGAAAACCGTTTCATGCACGTCAACGAACTGAAGCGGATGGGGGCCAGTATAGTCATTGAAGGCCACTGTGCCGTTATCAAAGGCAAAAATAAACTCACCGGCGCCCCCGTAAAGGCCACCGACCTGCGGGCCGGGGCGGCCCTAATCATTGCCGGCCTCATGGCCGAAGGGGAGACGAGCATCTCCTGCGTCCAGCATATCGATCGCGGTTATGAAAACCTGGTTGCCAAGCTCCAGGCCCTGGGCGCCCAGATCCGCAGGGAAGAAAGATAGGGCAGTTAGGCAAGGATGGGAAGAGCCCGGCAGGCAGCCGGGCTCTCACTTTAAGCCAAAACTGGTATGGATGGCAGCCGCAACTTCCTCCATCTTGGCAGCAGTTATTTGGCCTTGCGGGGCGGTCTTTTTTGGGCCAAGCCTTCATATATATGGACATGAAAGGTGGTTAAAGCTACCAGCAGCCGGGGGTGGAGATAAATGCGTAAACTCATGGGGTTCTTCATTATTCTGGTCTTTGCCGCCGTGATCATTACGCCGGTGATGATTATCGAAGGCATCCGCCTGTTCCAGCCGCCCGTCCAGGTCCAGACCGGCAAGCAACTGGTCCGGGTCTACTTTCACCAGACGGGGACTACCAAAATCATGCCCCTGGAGGAGTACGTGGCCGGGGTGGTCGCCGGGGAGATGCCGGCCAACTTTGAGCCGGAGGCTTTGAAGGCCCAGGCCATTGCCGCCCGCACTTATACCCTGAAAAAGATTGCCGCCGCCAAAGACAAACCCGATGCCGCCCATCCGAACGCCGACGTCTGCACCGACCCGGCCCATTGCCAGGCCTGGGCCGGTGATGACGTCCTGCGCCAGCGCTGGGGCCTGATAGGTTACTGGCGCTATAAAAATAAGATCCAGGCGGCCGTCCAGGCCACTCAGGGCATGGTCCTGACCTACCAAGGCCAGCTCATTGACCCCGTCTACCACGCCAACGGCGGCGGCCGTACCGAGAGCGCCGCCGCCGTTTGGGGCCGGGACGTGCCCTACCTCCAGAGCGTACCCTCACCCTGGGATAAAGAGGCGCCCCGCTACAGCGACAGCCGGGCTTTTACCCTGCAGGATCTAGACCGTAAATTGGGCGTCAACCTGGCGGCCGTGCCGGCTGCGGCCCTGAGCCCCTTCGGCGGCAAGGCCATGCAAATCCTGGAAAAGACCCTCACGGGCCGGGTCAAGAGTATCAAGATCGGCGGCAAGACCTTCGCCGCCACCGACCTACGCAAGCTCCTGGGCCTGCCTTCCACCGACTTTACCTGGCAGGTCCAGGGGGAGCAGATCACCTTTCATACCATCGGCTACGGCCACGGCGTCGGCATGAGCCAATACGGCGCCAACGGCATGGCCAAAGAGGGCCAGAACTTCGCCGCCATCCTGGCCCACTACTACCCAGGCACGAAAATCGAACAGAGGTAGTAAGGTATTAAATACCAGTATATGGGGCAGAATCCAGCTGAGGTGATGCAACCAGATGCTGAAGATTTTGGCCTCATGGAAAAAACTGTTACCGACGCGTAACCCCCTGGCCGGTCACCGGTTCCTGAACCCGGCCGATCTGCAGCGGGCCCTGCGACGCCGCGGCCTGTATCTGGTCCTGCTGGCCGTCCTGTTCAGCGGCAGCTACTACCTGGTAACCAATAATGCCGCTTTCCGGGACCACGGCGTCCGGACCTTCCAGACCGCCGGGCCGGCCGGGACGACGGTAGTCCCGGTGCAGCCCCAGCCCCAGGAAACGCCTGCCGGCTCGACTACGGTGCCCCCTGACCTCCAAGGACAACAGGGAGCCCAGGCCGCGCCGGCCACTCAACAACAGGCCGGCCAGGAAGCCAAAGACGCCGGGCAGCCCGTCCTGTCCGCACCGGTGCCGGGGCAAATTACTGCCAGGTACGGCTTTGCCTATGCCCCCGCCTTTGGCGACTACCGCTTCCATAGCGGGGTCGACCTGGCAGCTCCAGCCGGCAGCCAGGTTAAAGCCGCCGGCGCTGGGGTGGTCAAGGAGATCGCCTATAGCGACGCCTGGCGTTACCGCCTGGTAATTGATAACGGCAACGGCTACCAGACGGTCTATGCCAACCTGAACAACATCAAGATAGCCAAGGGGGATAAAGTCCAACCGGGTACCGTCCTGGGTGAACTCGGTGAGCCGGGGACGGCCGAGGCCGGCACCGGAGCCCACCTGCACCTGGAGCTGTTAAAAAACGGCAAGGCCGTGGACCCTGTCCCAGCCATGCGGTAAGTTCTTTTTTCGGCAGCCTGTCAATAAAATTATAACGACTTGAAATTGGGAGGCTGCCCCCATGCAGGATTATATCCGGGAAAGGGTATTGCAGATAGCCGCCCACATCGTAGAGTACCGCTGTACTGTACGCCAGGCGGCTACTGCTTTTAGTGTCAGCAAGAGCACCGTCCATAAGGACGTAGCCGAACGCCTGCCCAAGATCAACCTGGCCCTGGCCCGGGAGGTGCGGGCCGTCCTCAATACCAATAAGGCCGAACGTCACCTGCGCGGCGGGGAGGCCACCCGGAAAAAATATAAAGAAACTCAAGTTTCCTGACGAAACGACAGGAATTCCTTCCTCTACTGGCGAATAAATAACAGCATTGCCATGGGAGAGGAAGGGAATAGCGCATATGTTCGGCTTGAGTCAGGATATAGGCATCGACCTGGGTACGGCCAGCGTCCTGGTCTACCTGCAGGGCAAGGGGATCGTCCTGCGGGAGCCCTCGGTAGTCGCCCTGGACCGGGACAGCGGCCAGATTTTCGCTGTCGGGGAAGAAGCCCGGCGTATGCTGGGCCGGACGCCGGGCAACATCATCGCCCTGCGCCCCCTGCGGGACGGGGTTATCGCCGACTACGACAGCACGGAGAAGATGTTGCGTTACTTTATAGATAAAGCCTGCGGCCGCCAGGGCCTGCTCCGGCCGCGGGTCATGGTCTGTATTCCCTCCGGGGTCACCGGAGTGGAAGAGCGGGCCGTGCGCCAGGCAGCCCTGCAGGCCGGGGCCAAACAGGCCTTTGTCATCGAAGAACCCCTGGCGGCGGCCCTGGGGGCGGGCCTGGATATTGCCGAGCCCAGCGGTTCCATGGTGGTGGATATCGGCGGCGGTACCACCGACATTGCCGTCCTCTCCCTGGGGGGGATCGTCTGCAGCAGTTCCCTGCGGGTGGCCGGGGACAAGCTGGATGAAGCCATCGTCCGCTATATCCGCCGGGAGCATAACCTGATGATCGGCGAACGCAGTGCTGAGGAACTAAAGATAAAAATCGGCACAGTCCACCGCTCCATCGGCGCCGGGGAGAATATAGACATCCGCGGCCGCGACCTGGTAACCGGCCTGCCCAAGACGGTGAACATCACCTCCCAGGAGATCTATACCGCCCTCCAGGAACCAATCCAGCAGATTGTCGGCGCGGTGAAGGAGGTCCTGGAGCAGACGCCGCCGGAACTGGCCGCCGACCTGGTCAACAAGGGGATCGTCATGACCGGCGGCGGTAGCCTGATCCGCGGTGTTGACGTCCTCTTGAGCGAGGAGACAGGCCTGCCGGTCCACATCGCCGACGACCCCATCTCCTGCGTCGCCCTGGGGACCGGCAAAGCCCTGACCATGCTAGGGGTGTTAAAGCAGAGCAATCCTTCGGAGGGCCGGCGCCTGCGCAATTAAAAGGTAGGTAGGGCAGGGGTACCTTTCCCGGCAGGGGAGGTACCCTTTAAAGATGGCCCCAAAAGTTTACTAAAATTAAACCTAAAATTAAACCTAAAATTAAAATAGTAAGCATTGATCCTCCTCCCATGAATATGCTATGATGGAACTTGTTGACCGACCGTCCGGTCAATTTAGGGTGGAGCCTATTTTTGGAGGGGGAAGACCGTGGGTTTTAAACGGGGGAGAATTACTTATCTAATCCTGGCCCTTTTCCTGGTGACCTTCGTAGCCGCAGGTTGCGGCCCAAAACCGCCCAGCCAGGCAGAGAGCCAGAAGGTGCCGGTAGAAGTAGCCAAAGTTGCCCGCGGCACCATCACCCAGCCGGCCCGGGTCACGGGTACGGTCCAGGCCGGCACGACCATTAATGTCACCGCCGCCATGCCGGGCAAACTGAAGGCCGTCCTGGTAAACGTCGGCGACCGGGTCAGCCAGGGCCAGGTTATCGCCCGGCTGGACGACAGCGATGCCGCCGCCCGCCTGGCCCAGGCCCGGGCCGGCCTGGACCAGGCTCGCACCGCCCCGGCCCAGGCTGAAGCCGGGATCAAACAGGCCGAGGCCCGGGTGAAGCAGGCTGAAGCCCAGGCCAGCCTAGATGCCGCCAACCTGCAGCGGACCCAGACCCTTTTCGACCAGGGGGCCGCCTCCCAGCAGCAGCTGGATGCCGCCCGCACGGCCGCTGCTGCCAGCCAGGAGAACCTGGCCGCCGCCCAGGGGGCCCTGGAGGCCGCCCGGGCCGGCCTGGCTGCCTCCCAGGCCGGCATTGCCACCGCCAGTGCCGCCGTGCGCCAGGCCGAGGTCGCCCTGGAGAATACCTACATAAAAGCCCCGGCCGACGGGGTAGTGGCCGCGCGCCTGCTGGAGCCGGGGGAGACGGCCCAGGGGCCGGTAATCACCCTGGTGACCACCGGCAACCTCCAGGTAGAGATCAATGTGACCGAGGAGGATGTCAACTACCTGCGGCCCGGTAACAAGGTCAGCGTGGCAGTGCCGGCAGCGGGGGATAAGACCCTGGCAAGCAGGGTCGCCAGCGTCAGCCCGGCGGCCGACGAGCGTACCCACCTGTATCAAGTAAAAATCGACCTGCCCGCCGCCCCGGCAGAGGTTAAACCGGGGATGGCCGCCACGGTGGTCTTTCCTACCCGTCAGGCAGCCAACGCCCTTCTGGTGCCGAAAAACGCCGTTGTCAACCGCAGCGGCCAGAATGTCGTTTACACAGTGGTTGACGGCAAGGCTGCCGGCAGGGCGGTAACCACCGGCCTGGACGACGGCAAGAACGTCGAGATCCTGAAAGGCCTGGACGATAATGCGGTGATAATCGTTAAGGGTCAGGACTTCGTCAATGAAAACCAGCCGGTGGAAGTAGTGAACGGGGGGCCGCAATCATGAGCTGGTCCCAACTCGTAATCAAGCGCCCGGTGGCCCTGACCATGGCCGTGCTGATAGCCATCCTCCTGGGGATAGTCTCCCTGTCCCGCCTGAAGGTGGACCTGCTGCCCGACCTGAAGCTGCCCTATGCCGCCGTCATCACCACCTATAACGGCGCCGGCCCCGAAGAGGTGGAAAAGACGGTGACCAAACCCCTGGAGGATGTCCTCGGTACCGTCCAGGGGATTAAGAATATCCACTCCCTGAGCATGTCCGGCAGTTCCGTCGTTTTATTGGAGTTCAACTGGGGCCAGGACATGGACTTCGCCACCCTGAACATGCGGGAAAAGATTGATATGGTCGAGAAGTTTTTCCCCGACGGGGTAGATAAACCCATGGTCATGAAGGCGGACCCCAATATGATGCCCGTCATGACCCTGGCCCTCCACGGTAGCCTGGATGAGCAGCGCCTGAAGGATATCGCTGAAAACACCGTCAAGAACCGCCTGGAACGCCTGGATGGGGTGGCGGCGGTGAATATTACCGGCGGGTTGACCCGGGAGATCCAGGTCCTGGTGGACCCGAACCGCCTGCAGGCCTTCGGCCTGGCCATCAACCAGGTGGTCCAGGCCCTGCAGGCGGAGAATATCACCTCCTCCGGCGGCCAGGTGACGGATGCCGGCAAAAAGGTCCTGGTTCGGGTCAACGGGGAATTCAGCAACCTGGACCAGATCCGCCGGGTGGTCCTGACGACCCCCGGCGGGGTTACGGTGCGCCTGGGGGATGTAGCCACCGTTAAGGACACCACCGCCGAACAAACCCACTATACTCTTTACGACGGTAAGCCGGCCATTGGCCTGGCCATCCAAAAACAAACCACCGGCAATACCGTCCTTATCGCCCATGCTGTGAAAAAGACCCTGCAGGAGTTACAAAAGGACCTGCCCCCGGGCGTTATCATCGAGCCGGTGGACGACCAGTCCAAGTACATCGAAGCTGCCATTAACGGGGTCTACCGGGATATGATCCTGGGCGGCCTCCTGGCCATGTTGATTATCTTTATCTTCCTGCGTAACTTCCGCAGTACCATTATCATTGCCCTGACCATACCTATTTCCATTATTACCACCTTCGTCCTGGTCTACTTCAGCCATATGACCCTCAACATGATGACCCTGGGCGGCCTCTCCTTGGGCATCGGCCGTATGGTGGACGACGCTATTGTTATCTTCGACAATATCTACCGCCACCGCCAGGGCGGTGAAGACGCCATGACGGCGGCGGCCGAAGGCTCCCGGGAAGTGACCATGGCCGTGGTGGCCTCCACTCTGACCACGGTGGGCGTCTTCCTGCCCATTGCCTTTGTCGAGGGCATAGCCTCCCAGATCTTCGGGCCCCTGGCCCTGACGGTGACTTGTTCCCTCCTGGCGTCCCTGGCGGTCTCCCTGTCGGTAACCCCGACCCTGGCCTCACGCATCCTGGTGGGAGACCTGCCGCCGGAAGCAACCTCAGCCCGGGGCCTGCGCCAGCACCTGACCACCGGTTACTGGATGACCCGGTTGAGTAACCTTTACAGCCGCTTCCTGGCCTGGTCCCTGGCCCACCGCAAGCAGGTGGTGGCGGCGGTCCTCCTGATTTTTAGCGGCAGCCTGGCCTTGATCCCCTTCCTGGGCTTTGAATTCATGCCCCAGTCCGACGAAGGCACCCTGAAGGTGACCATTGAGCTGCCCCGGGGCACGGAGCTGGCGACGACGGCGGCTATGGCCGACCGGGTGGCGGGGGTGATCCGGCAGCAGCCGGAAGTCCAGAGCCTCTACCAGGATATCGGCCAGGGCGGCGGCCAGAGTTCCCTCCTGGGCGGGGAGACACCGGAGATGGCCAGCATCAACGTCAACCTGGTGCCCCGGAACCGGCGGGACCGGAGCGCCGAGGAGGTAGCGGCGGCCATCCGCCGGGCGACGGCCGGCATCGCCGGGGCGAAGATCACCGTCAGCCCGGCCTCATCCTTCAGCGCCGGGATGACCGGGGCGCCGGTACAGGTGGATATTCACGGCAGCGACCTCCAGGTCCTGCGCGGCCTGGCGGACCAGGTCCAGCAGGTGGTGGCCGCTGTACCCGGCACCGTGGCCGTAGACAGCAGCATTACCCGGGGCCGGCCCCAGGTGGAAGTCCTGGTGGACCGGGAAAAGGCCGCCCGCTATAACCTGGGCGCGGCCCAGGTTGCGGCGTCCGTCTCCACCGCCATCGGCGGCAAGGTCGCCAGCCGCTACCGGGTCGGCGGCGATGAGTACGATATCCGCGTCCAGCTGCCGGCGGCCAATCGCCAAGACCTGAACAGCCTGGCCAACCTGACGGTGCCCTCGCCCCTGGGGGTCCAGGTACCCCTGAAGGAGATTGCCGACTTGAAAACCGATACCACCCCCAGCACCATCAACCGCTACAACCAGGACCGGGTGGCCAGCGTCACGGCCAACCTGGGCAACCGCTCCCTGGGGGAGGTCATGAAGGATATCCGCCGGGGGGTGGCCGGGATTAACCTCCCCGCCGGTTACAGCATCGAGTATACCGGCCAGAACCAGATGATGAACGAGTCCTTCGCCCAGCTGGGCCTGGCCCTGCTCCTGGCCATCGCCCTGGTCTATATGATCATGGCGGCCCAGTTCGAATCTCTGCTCCACCCCTTTGTCATCATGTTCTCCATCCCGGTGGCCATCACCGGGGTCATCCTGGCCCTGCTGGTTACCGGCCGGACCTTCAACGTCGTGGTTTTCATGGGGGTCATCATGCTGGCGGGCATCGTCCTCTCCAACGCCATCGTCCTGGTAGACTACATTAACCTCCTGCGCCGCCGGGGTATGGCCCGGCGGGAGGCCATCCTGGTCGCCGGGGGCAACCGCCTGCGGCCCATCCTGATGACGGCCCTGACCACCATCCTGGCTATGCTGCCCCTGGCCACCGGCATCGGCGAGGGGGCGGAGATGGACGCCGGCCTGGCCACGGCCGTTATCGGCGGCTTGACGGTCTCCACGGTCCTGACCCTCATCCTGGTGCCGGTGCTCTATACCATCTTTGAAGACCTGGGCGGGCGCCTGGGCCGCTTCCGGCGCCTTTCCCGGCGCCGGGAAAAAGCAGCCCCGGCGGGAACCGGAACGGAAACTGCGGCCGGTTAAAGAAGTAATAAAAGAAGTAATAAACAAAAGAGAGAGGGGTAGCGGATGAGCCGGAAAGCGGGGGATAAACGCCAGCAGATACTGGCGGCGGCCACTAAGATTTTTGCCGACCAGGGCTTCCACCAGGCCCGCATCGCCGATATCGCCGCCGCCGCCGGGGTAGGGAAGGGGACCATTTATGAATACTTCCCCGGCAAAAAAGAACTCTTCCAGCAGCTGCTGGTTCATATCTTCACTACCTACCTGGATAATCTGCAAAGGGTGTGCCAGGATGAGAAAAAATTGACGGGCTTCCTCCGGCGCCTGGTCGCTGAAAGCCTGGGCTACTTCCATGTGCATCAGGAAATTGCCAGAATTCTTTTAAACGACCATCCGCCGGTAGATGCCGCCACCCAGCGGCTACTTTGCCAAATCCAGCAGGAAAAACTGCACTGTTTAGGCAAGTGGCTGCAGGCGGCAGTTGACCAAGGCGAGATGCGCCCGGTAAATCCGCACCTGGCGGCCGTGATGGTTACCGGGTGCATCGCCGCCGTAGGGCACCAGCTATTTAATGACCCGGCGTCAACCGACCTGCCGGCCCTGGCTGAGGCGGTTATTGATCTGCTTTTACGGGGCCTTCAGGGGGGTAAAGGATAAGACCAGCAGCGCGACCGTCCAACCGGGGCGGGCCCTAACCAAATAGAAAGGGCGCGGAATAAACTCCCGCGCCCTTTCCCTCCTCCTAGACCACATTTCGCTTGGGAAGCCTGGTCCGGGGCTTGCTCTTCACTTTGCCCAGTTCAAGCTGCTCGTCAATATCCATGAGCCTGACGAGCAAGTGGGGCCGGTCCCTTTCCGGGGCGTAGGCCCACTGTTCCAAAAGCGCCTGGCGTTCGCGGAGGAGATTACGCTGGATGTCCTTGATCATCTTTATTGCCTCCTTTCCGTATTTATAAGTAGTGGGGGAACTGCAGGAAAACTAGCTTCATTTAGGAAATAGTATCTCTCATTTCCCCCGCTCATATTATACCACAACAAGACTTACTTTGTGAATTATAGTTTGATAAAAAATTATAATTATTTACCCTTGCGGTGACAAAAAAACTATAGAGACGGGAAGCCCATACCACTCCTGCTATACAAACCAGGCCGGTTCTGTTATACTAAAAACCGGCTCCAGACAGGACCAGCGGGGAACGCGTAAAAATTTTTACGGACAGGCGGAACCAGAGGTTTAAGAGTTTCGTCTATATATTTTGTGGGGGAAAAACAGATGGCCATGCGTGATCAGTATCAAACCGGGATGTGGGATGGAGGCGCGGCCCGGGCTCAGAAACGCCGCAGTTCCCTGTCCCTCATTGCCGGTTTAATAATCCTGGCGCTAATAACCTTTGCCGCCTTCGCCTACGCCGGCTACAAAGTAGCCGGCCTCTGGCTGACCGGGGGCCTGGCCACCGGTCAGTGGAGGCAGGGCGGCAGCGGCACCGCCGAGGCGGCGCCGGGCAAAGCGGAGACGATCCTTCTCATCGGCATCGACCAGCGCGTACCCAACGAGCCCTCCCGGTCGGATACCATTATGCTGGCTACCCT
>NZ_JAXGFQ010000035.1:0-25071 GCF_051020825.1 Moorella naiadis (nom. illeg.) | reverse complement strand
ATAGGTTCCCCGTAATTTCTCACCTTCTACCAGGAACTTCTTTAGCTTGTTAAAGGCCTCAGGCGAGCGGGGGGCCAGGCCGATGTGGCCGCTGCCTCCAGGGCAGGTACAATTGGCGGCATTCAAATTAATAATCTCCCCCTTTTTGGCAGCAGCGATAGCACCACAGACGGTATAATTTTTCTTTGCGCCATTACTGACAGGGTTATCAGTATAAGTCACAGCAACGGGGCTGCCTTGCAAAGCAAGGACTTCTTTTAAGGTTTTTCCATAATCCTGCCACTTCATTATTTTTCACCTCCAAATTTTTTGGTAGTCAAATAATTATTCAATTCTCACCGGAAGATTCCTGCTGGCCAATTGCTTTTATCTAAAAATAATTTTTAGGGCCAATATATTGACAGTAAAAAGTAGGGCGGATAATATGTTAAGAGGGTAAACAGCTCCAAAAAGCCTAACAGGAAGGAGAGAGTATGAATGCCGGTAATTCAAATTGATGCAGGAGCCATGAGTAAAGAGAAAAAAGCGGAACTCATCAAGGCTATGACCGACGCTGCCAGTTCTATCCTGAACATGCCCGCCCAGGCCTTTGTCATTCTGATCCGGGAAAATTCTCCGGACAACATTGGCACCGGCGGCAAGCAGCTATCAGAATTACAAATGTAAACCTCCGCCAGCTGGCTTGTCCCGGCAGAGGTTAAATCTTATTTGGAGTTGACTTCCGGCGTCCAGAAGGTCATAAAAGATTATGTAAACTCCTGTTCCTAGGAGGGGTTTTACCTTCAGCACAGGGAATTCGTGGAGGCTTATCTTAGCTGGCTTGCGGTGGGCCCGGAGGGTGCCTCCAGTACGCTTTAATTACCCTGGTAGAGGTAAAAACCGTAATCCCCAAAAGAGAGGTAAAGATCTGGTATGGAGTTAGCTGAGCTCCTCAGGCTTAATGAACTGTGGCTTCCAGTGTATCCTTATTTGGCCAGGCAGGTACAGGAAATTCTGCCGCCGGAGGCAGGAAAAATCCTGGAGCTGGGACCTTTTTCCGGCGGAATAACTTGGGCTTTAGCAGAAATTTTGCCTCAGGCGTATTTTACTATAGGAGAGGAAAGGCAGAGAGTAAGGGGTTGGCTGGAAGAAGAAAGTCAAAAGCGGGGGCTTCTAAATCGTCTTTGTTTAGTGAATACCCCTCTTAAGCCCCTAGCCTTTCCTGATGAGGAGTTCGAGGCGTTAATTTTTCGCGGAGCTTTTTTCTTTCTAGACGTGGAGGTGCTTAAAGAAATATATCGAATCCTTAAGAGAGGAGGAAGAAGTTTCGTAGGCGGGGGGTTTGGAAAATTTACTCCTCCGGCGGTTATTCAAAGCATTGCTGAGGAATCGCGGCAGCTAAATTACCAGCTAGGGAAAAAATGGTTAGCGGTAGAAGAAGTGAAAAGGATGGTGCAAGCTGCTGGGTTATCCTCTTGTTGCCAAATATGTACAGAAGGTGGTTTATGGGTGATTATGGAAAAATAGACTTTGCCTGCCTGCAAGTCGTATATTGGCGACCTGCAGGCGGAGATTTGAAAGAGGAAGAGTTTCTAAACGGTCTAGCCTTGGCGCAATTTTTACCGGGCGCAACCTTAGTCACGTTGACCGTATTTATAGGCTACCGGCTTAGGCATTTAGCCGGTGCCGCCGCCAGCTTTATCGGTTTTTGCTGCCTCCCTTCGGGCTGATAGTGCTGCTGTCTTACTTTTATTTCCGTTACAGCGGCGTGTCACTGGTCAATGTCGCCTTCCGGGGTATCCAGGCCATAGTAGTAGCCCTGGTGGCCAACGCGACGCTGGAAAGCTGACCAAAATGGGAAAATGGCCCTATTTATGCGAGGTATCATGGGAGGTATAGATAGTGACAAAAAAATATATTCTTCTTAAACAACCCCCGGTAAGTGTCGAACCATTATATGCTTTACTGAATAACTGCTCAAAAAACTATAAAATCTTTTGTGTCCTTGCCACGGCGGTAAATATCAGGTTGTTTGAGTACTTAGGTACGTTAAAAAGTGCAAAGGAATTAGCGGAAGAGCTAGGAACCGATCCAGAGCTTACTTATAACATTTGTGAGGTTTTAGTTGTTCTCGGTTTAGTGGCAAAGGAGAATGGATCCTACAAAAATACCGAGGTGAGCAACCTTTACTTGAAAACTGATTCCGATTACTTCCAGCACGAAGTGCTGAAGAATTTGCAGAACGGGTTCAAGCTTTGGGAGAGGTTAGGGGATATACTCAAAAACGGGTCGCTTAGGGTAACTGAACAGACTTATTTTCAGGATAACCTCATCCATTCCCTGGCATCAGAGGCATTGGTCAGGGAACTGTGGAAGACAATCGAAATCATCGCCGAACTCCCCGAGTTCCGGCGGGCGGAGCGCTTTCTAGACTTAGGTGGAGGACACGGACTATATTCTATCGCCTTAACCAGATTGAATCCTGAGTTGAAGGCGTATATTTTTGATTTTCCAGATATTATCAAGGATACAAAGACCTACCTTCAAAGATACGCTGCGGAGAGGGTGGAGGTTATCCCGGGCAATCTTTTCAAGGATGACCTGGGCAACGAGTATGATTTTATATTTTTCTCTTACAACCCGGGTGGCAAGAACCCAGCGCTCGTTCCCAAGCTATATTCCAGTTTGCGAGATGGTGGTCTTTTCATAAGCAAGCACGCCTTTTATCACAAAGGAGAGGATTCTAAAAATCCACTGTTAGATGTTGAGTGGACTCTTTCGGCCTTTAAGGGTGTCGAGAAAGGAAGTAAGATCTACAGTTTTGCAGAAGACCTCACCTATGAAGAGTATTTAGATTTGCTGAAGAGATATTTTTCAATCGAGAAGATTATTGAAGCAAACGAATTCGGGGGTTACCCCCTT
The DNA here is from genome assembly GCF_051020825.1 of Moorella naiadis (nom. illeg.). NCBI lineage: Bacteria > Bacillati > Bacillota > Clostridia > Neomoorellales > Neomoorellaceae > Neomoorella > Moorella naiadis (nom. illeg.). The sequence continues at coordinate 22,170 of NZ_JAXGFQ010000035.1, read as the reverse complement.
TTCAAGGTTGGTGACACCCTGGATTCGAAAATTATCATTGCCAAGAAAAAGCCATTGGAGTAACTCAGTCCGCTTACACTATGACAATATCACAGTCCGGTACCCCCCTCAGGATTTTTGCTCAGTTGCCCAGCACCTTAGTTTATGTTATAATTTTAACAAGGAAGATTCCATGGCCTAAGCCAAGGCTGTTTCGGCTGCGGCACAGGTCGCGAAAATCAGCCTTAAACGCCTGAGCTCAGGGAGATTCTGCGAGCGAGGGCCAAGGGGGGAAGGGAATATGCGCAGCCTTCGTTAGGCCACCCTGCCAGTTGCTTTAGAAAGCACTTGGTAGGCGTGGCCTTTTTGCTGCCAGAAATTCTAAACAGGCAAAGGAGGGTGGCGCTATGCTGAGCGTAACGGAAAGACATTGGGCAGACGAACGTTTAGAGAAGGTCTTAAAGCACGAAGCACGGGAAACCAGGCGGGATTTTATCAATGATGCTATGATTGAAGCACTGCTAGCGGGGACAGCTAACCCACCTGTAGCCCGAGTACGGGAGATCCTGGCGAAGGCCAGGAGTTTGATGGGACTGACACCGGAAGAAGCAGCACCAGTTTAATAGAAGAGGTGAGGCCCGTAGTCCAGCTCTGGCGGGAAAACGAGGGAGAAGTGCTGGACACTCGATAAAAACGAGCATAAAGCTGCTTATTGTAGATTCTCACATTAACCGGCCATGCCTGGAAGGCACAACTTAGTCACCACCCGCATCCAGTGGAACTGGGGGCACAGGAGCATGCTGGTCTTCGTCCACCTGCCCCCGGGGTAGAAGTGCTACAGGAGGAATGAGGTGGAAACGTTGCTGCAGGCGTTCAGTGGGAAAAAGAATGCTGCTGGAAAAACTGAGGAGGCGAGGTAAGTCATGTGGCGAAATACCAGGTTTCTGACTACGACCGCCCTGCTTCTAGCTCTGACGGTCGCAGTCCAGATGGCCGGCCTGCCGCAGCCGGTGACAGGCCCGCTGGTAAACGCGATGCTGTTTTTAGCGACTTTTACCGTAGGTATGGGGGGCGGGGTCGTCATAGGCGCCCTGACGCCGTGGATCGCCCTCATGCGGGGCATCGTGCCCCCGCTCGCCCAGCCCATAACGCCGTTCATAATGGTAGCCAACGCTACGCTGGTGATAGTTTTTGGCCTGCTGGCAAGGTTTAACCCCTGGGTCGGCGTCATTGCTGCCGCGGTATGCAAGTATGGGGTTTTCGTGTTAGCGCTGAAATTCATTCTGGTCTTGCCCCCCAAGCTGGCGCAGGCTTTCCAGATCCCCCAATTGCTTACGGCCCTGGCAGGAGGGGTTATAGCGGTTATCGTGTATCAAGCCCTGCCCGAGCAGTATAAGAGGCCGCTATAGCTGGCGTTGCCGTTCTTGCGGCCGTCGGGGGAAGGTTTTGCTGTGGGACGTAAATGTTTGGGAAAGGCCCCTTCAAGGCACCAGTACCAATTATCCCTGGGAGAACTAAAACGAGAAACCTCAGGGGGTTGGGTGCAATGGCTGGACGCTATCGCGGTGGTCAGTATATCGTGTCAACCCACATAAAAATCTAACCGAAGGCGAGTAGCTCACTCAAATAAAAACCTAACCTAAAAGAGTTAATAACTGGAAATGGTTCTTCATCATCGTCTCCTTTCCACAGGCTATTCGGCAATGGCTTCTGTTTCTGCAGCTTCATTAGCAGGCCCCATGGTAATGAGATCTTCCAGTTCTTTATGAAGCGCCAGGGGGCTAGTATTTTGTAGTTGCTGTTCGAGCTGAGCCAGGACCTGAGCCTCAAGAACACCAGCCTCCTTTAAACGTTCAAAGGGTGTCTTGGCGACGTCATAACTTTTATGGACATGGGCGCCACGACGCTCCTTAGCTATCACCTTACGCATAGGTAAAAAAAGGTTGGCGTAGATATCCAGGCAAGCATAGACACTATTGAGCCAGGCAATGGCCTCCGGCGTATCATAGCGCTCGTAACCCACGATTTCCCGGACAAACTGGCGATTTTTCCTCTTGCGCTTAGCAGGTGGCTTGGCCACCGGTAGAAGGGGGCCATTTAGCATCTGAATAGCATACTTGCGGTTATAATCCAGCGTGCTGGTAACCTCATCGATAATTTGGGATTTTTCGGCCCGGGAATCGGCCTGGCGATAACGCCGGTGCATAGTGTTTAAATACTCACAGCTGCTTTTAAGAGACATACTCAATGATCATCTCCCTCGGTTATATTTCGCCGTGAGTGAGCCGATCCTCCTTCGGTTATATTTTAACTGAGTGATCGCGCATAATCGACATAGTGAGGAGGTTTTTTAAATAATGCGCTGTGCTCAATGTGGAGTTTATGCCTGTAGGACGGGAAAACTGGAGCAATTACCGGCTAATTGTCCCATGCAAGAGAATGAAGCCATTTACCAGGAAGCCAGGGATGAATACCAAAAGCCGGAGATAAATAATATTGCCTTGAACGCCGCTCGGACTGAAGCTGCCGGCTACGGTATCTGGACAAGGTTGGAAGAAATCATGGAGTTTTCCCGGCGAGCAGGTTTTCGTAAGTTAGGACTGGCTTTTTGTGCGGGGGTAAGAGAAGAAGCCAAACGTATTGCAGCCGTTCTGCAAAGTAACGGCTTTGAGGTCTACTCGGTTATATGCAAAACAGGGTCGGTGCCTAAAGAAGAATTGGGTATTACCAACGAAGAAAAAGTGCACCCTGGTGCTTATGAACCCATGTGCAATCCCATAGGCCAGGCTAAGCTATTAAATGCGGCCGGGACCGTTTTGAACGTGATTGTCTGCCTGTGTGTGGGGCACGATACCTTGTTTATCAAGTACTCCGAGGCTCCGGTGACGGTTTTAGCGGCTAAAGATCGTGTTTTAGCACACAACCCTTTGGGTGCAGTCTATGCTGGCCATTACTTCCACCAAAAGTTAAGTAACCATCACTTATAAGGCTTTAGCCAGGCTACGAATACCAACACCTACCTTAAAATAACCTTCTCTCTCCCCTCGCTCCACCGCACGGCTCCGGCAAGTTATAATAACAAGGCCCGCCCCGGTGGATAAGGCGGGCCTTTTCCGTGCGCCCGGCATGGGCGCTGACTTAGTGGTGAAAGTCCACTGCAGGCGAGGCAGCACCAGCCTGCTAGCCAAAAGCAAGGGTGTCCACCGCGAGGTGGGATCCGAAGGAAGCCGGAGGCAAAGCCACGGCCCGATGAACAAAAACCCCATACGAGGCTAAACCGTTCGGATGAGCTGGCGAAACACAGCGAAATCCCAGGCTGCCAAGGGACGGCGGAGTAAATGGGGCGGGCGCGGGGTGAAGGTCAGCGGTCTTACCCGGGGAGACCTGCCGGGTAAGCCAGTAAAGCTGGCAACCCGGGTCGCAAGGTCCGGCTGAACCGGCAGGAGTCAGCAGAGGGCATAGTACCCTGGCGAGGATAAGGCGCAGGGGAAGGCCCGAACATCAAGTCAGAGGTGAAACCGATGCGTTCGCGAGAAGGACCAAGACAGCAGCAACCCCCAGAAGGGGCCTACCCGCGGGAGGAAGAGGTGAAGCCACGGGGGACCGCGGGAGGGCCGAGCCCTTCTCCGGCACAAAGCGGAGCGTCACCTCGCGGAGACCAAGGTAGCAGCCTGGTGGAGCAGGTGGTGGCCAAGGGAAACATGCTGGCCGCCCTGAAGAGAGTAGAAAAGAACGGCGGTGCGCCCGGCGTAGACGGCATCCCGACCGGGAGGCTGCGGGATCAGGTCCGCGCCGAATGGGAACGCATCCGGGAAGAACTACTCACGGGAACCTATCAACCGCGACCCATCCGCCGGGTTGAAATCCCGAAACCCAGCGGGGGCAAACGACTGCTAGGCATACCCACCGTCATGGACCGCCTAATCCAGCAGGCCCTCCTGCAAGTACTAACGCCCATCTTCGACCCGCAGTTCTCAGAGGCAAGCTTCGGGTTTCGGCCCGGAAGAAGAGCCCAGGACGCGGTAAAGAGAGCGCGACAGTACGTAGAAGAAGGATACCAGTGGGCCGTAGACATGGACCTGGAGAAATTCTTCGACCGGGTAAACCATGACATCCTCATGGCCCGCGTGGCCCGGAAAGTAACGGATAAGAGGGTGCTAAAACTCATCCGCCGCTATCTCCAGGCAGGCGTCATGGTGAACGGAGTGGTCATGGCCAGGGAAGAAGGAACGCCGCAAGGCGGACCCTTAAGCCCGCTATTAGCTAATATCCTCCTGGACGACCTGGACAAAGAACTGGAGAAAAGGGGCCACAAATTCGTCCGTTACGCCGATGACTGTAACATCTACGTCAAGAGCAAACGGGCGGGCGAAAGGGTACTGGAGAGTATCCGTAACTTCCTGCAGGAACGGTTAAAACTCAAACTCAACGAGCAGAAAAGCACGGTTGACCGACCGTGGAAGCTGAAATTCCTGGGATTTAGCATGTACCAAGACAAAGCCGGGAAGCCCCATATCCGCCTGGCACCTCAGACCATCGACCGGGTGAAAACGAAAATCCGGGAATTAACCTCTCGGAGCAAACCCGTAAGTATGGCCGAACGGATAGAGCGCATAAACGCCTACCTGGGCGGATGGGTAGGGTATTTCGCCCTGGCGGAAACGCCCAGCACCTTTCAGAAGATCGAAGGGTGGCTACGGCGGCGGTTGCGCATGTGCCTCTGGAAACAGTGGAAACGGGTTCGGACCAGATACCGTGAACTACGCGCACTGGGACTGCCAGAATGGGTAGTACATGAGTTCGCCAACGCCCGCAAAGGACCGTGGCGGATGGCCCATGGCCCAATGAATAGAGCCCTGGGCAACGCCTACTGGCAAACCCAGGGCCTGAGGAGTTTAACCGAACGCTATCAAAGACTGCGTCAAGCTTGGTGAACCGCCGGATGCGGACCCGCATGTCCGGTGGTGTGAGAGGACGGGGGCTAGCCGCCCTCTCCTACTCGATTGAATTTACCGCCAGCAAAAAATTATTGCTCCAATTGTTTCTTCAGGGAGTTTATCTCTTCCGGAGTAAGCCCCGTGGCTTTGATAATAGTACCAATATCTAAGTTGAGCAAAAGCAGGTTTCGGGCCACTTCCCGTTTGCCTTTCAGTTCGCCTTCAAGTTCACCTTCTTTCAGGCCTTTTAGCAAAGCCTGCCGTTGCATTTCTTCCAGGGTCAATTCCAGGTTGTAAATCATCCGTTCCACCTCCCAGGGATTGCTTGCGTCCAGGATGCGGTCAACCTTTTCCTTAAAACCTTCAGGCATTCTGGGCTTGACGACGTTCTTCAGCCAGCTGGTGATATGGCGGAACTCGTCAGGCGTGAGCCGCCTTAAGACCCCCGCCAGTTTCTGCAGCCGTCCAACCAGCTCTTCCGGCCGCATCTTTTGGTCCAGGAGAAAGACGCCGGTGATCAGGTTTGCCGCTCTGATTAGCTCTTCTTCGCTGTAACGGTTGACGTCAAACAGCAGGTAATGGAAGTCCAGGAGATGCCCGCTGAAATCTCGGTAACTGTCCAGCATTTCTTGGAAGGAGAGCGCCGCCGTCCAGTTGTTAGCCCCGTTGTAGAGCACCGCCGGGACGATGGGCGGCAGGCGGAAATGCTTGCTCTCCCGCTCGGGCTGCGGGGTGTTGGTGTAGATTTCCCGCCAGATTTCGACCATGTAGAGCAAAAGGCGGAAGGGTATCAGGTAGTCTACCGTTGACTGCAGCTCCAGCAGGACGTAAAAGATGACGTTTTTATCTTTCGTCTTGAGCCGGTAGACGACATCGGCTTCTTTCTCGCTGAAATCCTGGAGGACGTAGGATTTGTTCACCAGGATGAGGTCGTTTTCGTAGATAGCCTCCACCCAGGTTTCCCGGACGAAGGTCTTCAGCAGTTCCAGGAAAACTCTCTTGTCGGAAAGAAGCTGCCTGTAACCCTTGTCGTGTGGGTGGTGGGGAGGCCGGGGCTGCCCTCCATTTTCCGGCACTGGACCACCTTCTTCTGGATACTATTATACCATATTTTTGCGGCATGAATATGGGGAAGAACCGCTAAATCTTTGGGCAAAAGAAGCCGCAGGCCTGCCTTTCCGGCCGGACTTTTTCCACAGCTTTGGCAGTTCGATGAGAGGCTATCTGGCATGTCACCTATGGCCGGGTGAGTAGAGGCACTCCCAGAGGAAACGGGGTGACAAACGGATAACCTGGACTTAAAGGTGATATGCAAGGGTCCACTCTACTCCTACTAAACAAAAGATTCAATCATATTTTCAATTTATATTTCTCCGCCAGTAAGGGGATATGTGGGAATCAGGTTTGGCAAGAGACAACAAGCAGTTGACTTTCTGCAATAATGAAAAAAGATACGATAATTGCGAACAACAACGTTTATGGCACTGCAGGGATGCCAAATTATATGTCGAATAATATTACCAAGTAGCAAAAAAGAAATAGAGATCGAACATAATGAACAATATCAGGAATGTAAGTGTACCATGGAAGTTTCGCCGTTATAGTACAGGGGGCTGAAGCGATGGCCGTAAAAATGATCGTGAAGCGGGGTAATTCCACTCAGATTCGCTCTGTGGCCAAGGCGTTAATGGTACTTGATGTGCTGGCCGCCAACAAGCGAGATATGTCCCTTACGGAAATAGCCCGCGTAATGGACGTGCCCAAAAGCACCCTCCATGGTTTATTGGCGACCCTGCGGGATTTAGGTTATTTAGAGCAGTCATCTTTTGACGGCCGCTACCGCTTGGGGATACGCCTTTTTGAAATGGGAAATATTGTAGCAAATAACTGGGATGTACGCAAAGTAACCGCTCCCTATATCGATAAGCTGGTAGACGAACTAGAGGAGACAGTCCACCTGGTTGTCCTCGATAAAGGTGAAGTGCTGTATATCGACAAGCGGGAAAGCCAGCAGTCCCTGCGGATTGTTTCCCAGGTCGGGATGCGTCTGCCAGCCCACTGTACCGGGGTAGGCAAGGTGCTGCTGGCCTACCTGCACCCCACCGAGGTAAAACAGATCATCACGACCAAAGGTCTGCCCCGCTATACCCGGCATACCATTACTAACCCACGCCGGTTAGAGGCAGAACTGGAAAAGATCCGCACGGTAGGGTATGCGGTAGATAACGAAGAAATCATGGATGGTCTCCTCTGCGTAGCTGCCCCGATAAGGGATCATAACGGTAAAGTATGTGCTGCGTTGAGCGTTGCTGGCCCGGTAGCACGGCTGGAAGGCGAGAGGTTCCAGCGGGCTGTAGAACTGGTCACCCAGACAGCAGTGGAAATATCGGCAGGGCTTGGTTATCAGACTGCTCTAGGAAGTGGATATTAGTGGAACTTAGGGAGTTTCTCTTTCCCCCTTTGGGGAGGCAGAAGCAGGCCTTTACCATCATCGCCCGGGAAAGGGGAATATTCTCCGGGGCGGCAAGGTTAAAACAACTGGCAGATGAACTGGGGCTGGAAGTAAGCTGGGCAGCCCCCGAAGGATATGCCTTAGAGCCCGGCAGTTGCCTTTTCCGGGCCAGGGGTACAGCACCGACCGTTATCAGGGCGGAAGAGGTGTTCCTGGGTATTATCGGTAAGCCCTCCGGGGTGGCCACGGCGGCGGCTAATTTTGTCCGGCAGGCCGGGGGGCGGATAAAAGTCGTCTGTGGCGCGTGGAAAAAGGTAGCCCCGGAAATAAGGGACGAGTTGCGCCGGGCCATCGCCACCGGCGGTGCCGGTATCCGCATTACCGAACGCCCCTTTATCTACCTGGATAAAAATTACGTCCGCCTTTTAGGAGGCGTCGAGCCGGCGGTGAGCCGGGCGCGCTCCTATGACCCGGAGCGGGTGATCGCCGTGCAGGTCCGCGGGGAGGGCCGGCCCATAGCCCGTGAAGCAGAGGCGGCAGTAAGGGCCGGGGCAGGAATTATCATGGTAGACACCGGCCTTCTGGAGGACCTGGCAACAGTGGTGACAGCAGCACAGCAAGGCGGCTGGCGGGAAAAAGTAAAACTCGCCTTTGCCGGCGGCGTCACGCCGGCAGGCCTTGAGGAGGTAATTGCCGCTGGGGCGGATATCGTCGATGTCGGCCGGGCCATTATCGATGCGCCGCTGCTGGATTTAAGCCTGGATGTGGAAGGGATTTCTGTATAAACGGAAGGATAACATTTTCCTGTACATTCCAACTCAAGTAAATTATACACCATCCTGTTGCCATCATATGGCAAGCGGGGCCGGGTCAAATACTATGAGAAGGGGGATTACCCCGTGGAATGGGACTTGCTGGAGAAAACGACCTTCTGGATCGATAACATTGAACTAACCGCCGCCGACGTGGGCCAGGTGGCCGCGGCAGCAGCCGCCGCCATGGAACTACCAGCTCAGGAAGTAATGGTGGTGGACGTCCGGCCGGGGCTGGTGGCCTTTGATATCCTGCGGCGCAGGGTGCGGGCGGAAGCAGTAGCCGGCAAGGAGAAGGAAATCTTAAGGCGCCTGGCGGATTTGCCGGGGGTAACTTTAAAATCGGGAGCCGCCGTTCACTCGGAAGGGGTGCTGGGGTTAATTGCCCTGGAGCCGGAGGCGGCGGCCCGGGTGCTGGCGGAATCCGCCGCCCTGGCGCGGGGTATCAGCCGGGCCGTCGCCCGGCGGGCCGCGGTCTTTGCTTCCGGAGCGGAAGTTATAGCCGGGAAGATCAAAGACACCAATTCGCCTTATATTATAGCGGCCCTGGAAAAAGCAGGCTACCGCACGAGCTTCGGCGGGATCCTGGAGGATGACGCCGTGGCGGTGGCCAACCGCCTGGAAGGCGCCCTGGAAGAAGGTTATGGATTGCTGATCACCACCGGCGGCGTCGGGGCCGAGGACAAGGACTTCAGCATTGAAGCCATCTTGCGCCTGGACCCGGAGGCCTGTACTCCCTGGATCTTGAAGTTTAAACCTGATTATCACCGCCATCATAAAGAAGGGGTGCGCATTGCCGTGGGCCAGGTGGGCATAGCCCGCCTGGTGGCCCTGCCCGGTCCCCATGAAGAAGCCCGGCTGGGCTGTGACCGGCTGATCGCCGGGCTGGAACAAGGGTTGGAGACGGAAACCCTGGCAGAATATATAGCCGGTGCCCTGCGGGAACGCTGGCGTAGCGTAATGAAAGAAGGAGGCCACGAAGATGGATTACCAGGCCATTGCCGCTGAACTCCTGGCCGCAGAAGCCAGCTGCCGACCCATCGAACCGCTAACCACCACTTATCCGGATTTAACGGTAGAAGATGCTTACCGCATCCAGCTGGCCGGCATTGAGTTGAAGAAAGCCCGGGGAAGTAAGGTCATTGGTAAAAAGATCGGCCTGACCAGCAAGGCCATGCAGCAGCTGCTGGGGGTCAATGAACCCGACTACGGCCACCTGCTGGACAACATGCTGCTCCTGGAGGGAGAACCTTGCCGGCGGGAGGAACTCCTTTTACCCCGCGTGGAGGGGGAACTGGCCTTTATCTTAAAGGACACCCTCAAGGGTCCGGGGGTGACCATTGCCGACGTTTTCCGGGCTACGGAAGGCATCATGCAGGCCTTTGAGATTGTCGACAGCCGCATCCGCGACTGGAAGATCAAGCTCCCGGATACCATTGCCGACAACGCCTCCAGCGCCCGCCTGGTCCTGGGCAGCCGTATGGTGCCCATCAAAGACCTGGACCTGCGCCTCATCGGCATGGTGCTGGAAAAGAACGGGGAAGTGGCGAGTACCGGCGCCGGTGCCGCCGTCTGGGGGCACCCGGCGGCGGCCGTGGCCTGGCTGGCCAACAAGCTGGCGACCTTTGATATCGCCCTGGAAGCCGGGGAGATCATCCTCTCCGGCGCCGTCACCGCCGCCGAAAACGCCGGCGCCGGCGATGTCTTCACCGTATCTTTCTACGGCCTGGGGAGCCTCAACTTAAAGTTTGTGTAAAAGGGGATGTGAGTGTGAATAAGGTAAAAGTGGCCGTCATCGGCCCGGGGAATATCGGTTCCGACTTGATGTACAAGATCCTGCGCAGCCGGCACCTGGAGATGGCCCTGATGACCGGCATTATCGAATCCGAAGGCATCAAACGAGCGCGCGGGCTAGGCATCAAGACCTCTACCGCAGGCGTCCAGGCTGTCCTGGAGGATAAAGACATAAAAATAGTCTTCGACGCCACCGGGGCCAAACCCCACCTGCAACACGCTCCGCTTTTAAAAGAGGCCGGTAAAATCGCCATCGATTTGACGCCGGCTGCCGTCGGCCCTTATGTCGTGCCCTGTGTCAACCTGGACCAGGTCAAGGCCGAACCCAATCTCAACATGGTAACCTGCGGCGGCCAGGCTACGGTGCCCATTGTCTACGCCATCAACCGGGTGGCTGGTGCCAGGTACGCCGAAATTGTGGCCTGCATTTCCTCCAAAAGCGCGGGGCCGGGTACGCGCCAGAATATCGACGAATTTACCCAGACGACAGCCCGGGCCCTGAGGGTGGGCGGTGGAGCTCAAAAAAGCAAAGCCATCATCATCCTGAACCCGGCCGAACCGCCCATAATGATGACCAACACCATTTACGTAGAGGTAGAAAAACCGGACGAGCAGGCCATCCGGGCCTCGGTAGAAGCCATGGTAAAGGAAATCCAGAGCTACGTACCGGGCTACCAGCTCCGGGTACCACCTTTGTTAGATGGAAACAAAGTAACGACCATTGTCCAGGTGGAAGGGGCCGGCGATTTCTTACCCAAGTATTCCGGAAACCTGGACATTATCACCTCGGCTGCAGTAGCGGTAGCTGAAAAACTCGCCCAAAAGATTCTGGCAGGGGAGGTGGCAGCATGAGTAACTCCAAATTCATCCACCTGGTCGATACAACCTTGCGGGACGGCAGCCATGCCGTCAGCCACCAGTTCACGGCCGAACAGGTAGCCGCCATTGCCGCGGGTCTGGACGCGGCCGGCGTGGAATATATTGAAGTTTCCCATGGTGACGGCCTGGCCGGTTCCTCCTTTAACTACGGCTGGTCGGCAGTAAGTGAAGAAGAACTGCTCAAAGCCGCCAGCGGGGCTATCAAGAAAGGGAAATTAACCGTCCTTTTGCTGCCCGGTATCGGCACCGTCGAGGACCTGAAGATGGCGGCTGATTGCGGCGCCAAAGTCGTGCGGGTGGCAACCCATGTTACGGAAGCCGACATCGGCGAACAGCATATTGGCATCGCCAAAAAAATGGGCATGATGGCCGTGGGCTTTTTGATGATGGCCCACATGGTGCCCCCGGAAAAGGTGGTCGAGCAGGCCAAACTCTTTGAATCTTACGGGGCCGACTATATTAATATCGCCGACTCGGCCGGGGCCATGCTGCCGGAGGATGTTAAAGCCCGCGTCGGCGCTGTGGTGGAAGCAGTGAAGGTGCCGGTGGGCTTCCATGCCCACAACAACCTGACCCTGGCTACGGCCAACGCCCTGGCGGCGGTGGAAGCTGGAGCCACCTTCCTGGACTGCACCTGCCGGGGCTTAGGCGCCGGGGCCGGCAATGCCCAGACGGAAGCCCTGGTGGGCGTCCTGGATAAGGCTGGTTACCAGACGGGTATTGATTTCTACAAGATTATGGATGTAGCTGAAGATATTGTTGAGCCCGTCATGCACCGGCCCCAGGTGGTGCGCAACGCACCGCTGATGCTGGGGTATGCCGGTGTTTACTCCAGTTTCCTTTTGCACACCTACCGGGCGGCCGAGAAATTCAACCTCGACCCCCGGGACATCCTGGTAGAGCTGGGAAGGAGGCGGATGGTAGGCGGGCAGGAAGATATGATTGTCGACGTGGCTTACCAGCTTGCGCAGAAGAGAGGAGGGGCTTAAGCTTTGAAGGTAGTCAATTTGCTGGCTGAAGTGGATGCCGGCAAGTGCCGGGGCTGTAAAACCTGCGAGAAGGTTTGCCCGGTACTGGCCATCAAAGTGGAAAACAGGAAAGCCGTTGTGGATGGGGAACGCTGCCGCGGCTGTGCCGCCTGCGAGCAGCGCTGCCCGGACTATGCCATTACCATGGTGAAACGGGAGCAGCCGGTAGTGGTCAAAGTCGACGTCAGCGCCGTTGATTATGACCGGGTGGAAGATCTCTGCCGCCGCGCCCGGCTGAACCCGGAACAGATCATCTGCTACTGCACCGCCACCCGGGCGGAAGAAGTTGCCGCCGCCATCCTGCAGGGGGCGAAATCCCCGGAAGAGGTATCTTTCCTCACGGGGGCCCGTACCGGCTGCAAGGTGGAATGCATCCAGCCCATCCTGCGCCTCCTGGAAGCGGCCGGCATTAAGCCCGAACCGCCCCAGGGCGGCTGGCAGTGGTACGGCCGGACGATAACGGTGTGGGAGATACCCGAGGGAGTCAAGCACAAGTATGCTACCCGCGGCTTTTACTTTGACGAGGACATCAAACTTTTGGACCGGGTAGTGGCAGCACCTGTACAGGGAAGGAGGGAATCCTGATGCGTCCTCCCATTACACCTATACCACCGAGGAAATCCCAGTATGGTATTGACCCCGCCCTGGTTAAAACTCGCGTCAGCGAGTTGCCGGGCATGACCTCCGTATTGCTGAAAGAGCTTTTCCCCGACCTGCCGGAAGTAATTTATCCCGGCGCCGAAGGGGTGGCCGCTGTAAGGAAAGCTACGGAGGCGGCCTTACAAAAAATCGATATGAGCAAGATCAAGCCGGAGCACTCGATTAATATCCTGGCCTCCCATCACGGCTTTACTCTCCTGGGCGGCGAACCCTACGCCGAGATGCTGAAGACCCTCAAAGACGTCATCGAAGCACGGACGGGGTGTAAGGATATCCGCCTGCGGGCCGGGGTGGGCCTGCGCTTCCGGGAGACGGAAGAGTATATCAAGCGCTACGGCCTGGATAAACACTTCGGCGGCAAGGCCATCGGAGTGGCGCCCATCGACCAGGGGATACCCATTGAAACCGAAATTGGCACTCTCTATGGTATCCGCAAAATTTACGACGCCGACTGGATTGTCCATGCCCATAACAGCGACGTGCGCGAGGTCCACTTTCACCGCCAGGTAGACCGGGCCGTGAAGCCCTTCGGCATGTCCTACGCCCGCATTGAAACACGGTCCACCTACCACCAGAACCTGGGGCCGCGGGCGGCCAACTTTACGGCCAGGGCCATATTTGACTCGCCCTTTGTCCAGGAGAAGTTTGCCTTTGCTTCCTTCCTGACGGTGGCGCCCAACGGCATCATCGGCGTCGACGCCGACAGCGACCTCTATGCCCTAAACGACCGGGTGACCCAGATCGGCTGCCGTTACTACGGCAAGATGATGACCCTCTTCGGCGAGATCGACGAGTGCATAGCCGCCCTGGATTTCCCCTGCCCGGTGGTGTATGTCTTCTCGGCCGGGGTTATTTACGCCAACTTTGCCGGGGCCAATACGGACCTCTACGACCTGGAACTGCCCCTGCCGGCCTATACCTGGTACACGGAAGCCTTCTACGGCAAAGCAGGAAGGCCGCTCCTGGAGGATATACCACCGGTCAACCCGGCCATCAAGATGTGCGTGCACAACTACGCCTGGACGGGTTATCCCAGCGCCTTCTTCAGCGAGCACATCCCCACGGTGGTAGTGGGCCAGGAACAGGCGGACCTCTTCAACCGTGACCCCCAGAACCTTACCTATATGAAGCATGCGGTGGTGGCCGAAACAACGGAAGCGGCCATGGGGTTTGCCTATAAGACTACCGGCACGCGGAAGGTCCTCATCTTTGACGGTGCCATGGGCGGTATCAACGTCAGCGAACCCCTGGCTGAGCTGCTGCTAAAGAAAGCACCGGCCGTCAGCGAGCGGGTAGAAAATGAACTCTTACCCAAGTGGCTGCGGCAACGTTGCGTGGATTCGGCAAAAATGTAGAATGAAAAAGTTTTATAAAGTAAAAACCAAAGATCATTAAGGAGGGTCTATATGAAAACTAACCATGATAATCTATGGCTAGGGAGATTTGAAAAAGGGGTTGGTTTTAAAGAGTCCTTACGCGATTTCCTAAGGTATCTAAACGCTCAAACAATAGGGGCGGGAATTGTAGCATGCCTTTTTGCCGCACCTGTAGTGTTGGTATTTCTTGCTGCTGCTAAACAAGGTGGGTTAAATAATCAACAAGCTTTGAGTTGGGTTGCAACAGCGTGGGGTTCTGGCGGAATAGTAGGGATTATTTTATCGCTTTATTATAAAAAACCGCTTATGGGTGCGACGAGTATTGCTGGGGCAGTGATGCTGGGCGGCATTATAGGTCACTTTAACTACCAAGTTGTACTAGGAGCATATATAGTAGCAGGCTTGATATGTTTAATTTTAGGAATAACGGGGGCCTTTAATGCCATAGTTAGGTGGCTACCCCCTCAAATTATAATGGCTATGATTGCCGGGACATTTTTGCGTTTTGGTACAGGGCTTGTTACAAATGCAGTAAAAGCGCCAATTATATGCGCTGGTGCATTTTTAGGTTTCTTGCTGTGTGAACAATATATACGTAGAGTTCCGAGAGTTTTAGGTGCCCTAATTTTCGGTTTCATTACAGCATATGTCATTGGCGCGTTCAACTTTTCAGCTTTATCAGGTGTTTCCTTAAACCTGCCTTCCTTTTTTGTTCCAGCAATGCCTACATGGGAGGCTATATTAGCAATCGGGATTCCCCTAGCAATAATTTCAGTGGGCTCAGAAGACGTCCAGGCAATAGGTGTGTTGTTGTCCGAAGGTTACGATGATATACCCAAAGGTACTAAGATCCCAATTAATACAACCATCACTCTAACAGGTATAATGAGTATGATTGTACCTTTCTTTGGGTGCCATGACTGGCATCTTGCAGGTCCTGTAAATGCTATCTGTGCCGGTCCTAGCGCAGGGCCTAAGGAAGGAAGATATGTAGCTGCGGTTATAGCTGGCGTTGGGTTTATAATAATTGCGTTAGGCGGTAGCGCTATTGCAAATTTTACCAAAGCAGTACCAAGCGAATTTATTAATTTTGTTGCTGGGCTTGCTATTTTGGGGGCTTTAGTAAGGGCTCTTAGAACCTCATGGAGCGGAAAACTTGATTATGGGCCGTTTTTCACCTTTGTTATAGCTGCATCCGGCGTTACTATAGCCAAAGTAGGCGCTCCTTTTTGGGCTTTAGTCGTTGGGATTATTGTTTCTTTAATAACTGAGTACTCAAAGATGAAAAACACTGAAGGAGGCCATTAAATCATGAACAACAAGCAACTTACATCAAAAGAACGCATCTTAGTAGCGGCCACGGGAGGCATACCAGACAGGGTTCCCGTTGCGCCAATGGTATGGGATTATGCAGCTGTTTTTTGTGGAAAAACTATAAAAGAGTATGCCCTAAATCCTAAAGTTATGGCTGAATGTCTTATAAGGTTCTACAATACTTTTAAACCGGATGGGATATTTGTAGGGACTGATGTATATTACGTTGCAGAAGGTTTTGGGGCCAAAATATTGATTCGCGAGGATAACGTTCCCGTACTTGTAGAGCCGGCAATTCAAGATTTAAGTGAGATAGATAAACTCCAAGTACCCAATCCATATACTGATGGGCGTATGCCGGTTGTACTTGAATGTATTAATATTTTGAAGCAGGAACTCCCAGAAGTTACAATTTTTGCCATCGGTGGTCAAGCAACATGGTCATGTGCGATGCATGTTGCCGGTATGGAAAGGTTTGTAATGGAAGCGACTTTTGTTGATAAGGAAATGGATGAAGGACGCCCAGAACTCGTATATAGGCTATTCGATCTTACTACTGAAGCCTATATTAAGTGGCAAAAAGCTCAAATCGAAGCCGGAGCAGATATAGCACGCATTTCTGATTCGGCAGCTTCGATTAATCTTATATCACCTAGCATTTACAAAAAGATGGTACATCCCTATCATAAACAAATTGTTAGAGAGCTAAAAAATTCATACCCGAACGTACCTATTGCAAAGCATACTTGTGGCAATAATACTCCTGTTTTGGATCTTTGGGCAGAAGAAGGTCTCGATCTTGCTGATATTGATTACCAAATGGATTTAGGGATGGTAAAAGAAAAAATTGGAAATAAATTTGCTCTTTATGGAAATGTTGATCCATCTGGGGTTATGGTGCAAGGAACTGTGGAGGATGTAAAGAATGCCAGTATAGAGGCTATTGACAAAGCAGCTAATAATGGAGGTTTTATTTTAGGAACAGGATGTGTTGTACCTTTTACTGCGCCTGCAGACAATATCCAGGCCATGATTAATGTGGCTCGCACATATAATCCCTATAAATAAAGAAGCGATTATGAAAAGCTCAAGTACACCCTTAGAAATAAGGGTGTACTTGAGCCTATAATTGAACCTCTATAAAAATATTAAAGGTGAAGTTGATATGACTTGCTTTTCCTTACGACAATGGTTGTCAGTGTTAGAACAAAACGGTTGTTTGAGACACGTTCAGAAAGAAGTAGACCTGCATTATGAATTGGCCGCTATAGGTAAGAAAGTCGCTGGTCGTTATGCCCTGCAATTTAACAAAATACGGAATGCCTCAATACCAGTTGTTACGGGCATCGCTGGAACGCGTGACCTTTTAGCAATGGCCATGGGGGTGCGTCGTGAGCAAATAGTTGAACACTTTGCATGGGCGCAAGCAAACCCGATGGAATGTGTTCTGGTGGAAGCCCGGACGGCTCCTGTAAAAGAAAAAATTAGTAACGATGTTGATCTGCAGGTTTTACCTATACCTGTTCATCATGAAAAAGATGGGGGGCCATATATAACAGCTGGTGTACTGATAGCCAAGGACCCATGTACGGGGGTACGAAATATATCTATTCACCGATTACAGGTTTTAGGTCCCAACCGTTTAGGAATTTTAATATTGCCTCGGCATCTCTCTTACTTCTTCCGGGTGGCTGAAGCTGAGGGCAAACCTCTAGAAATAGCCATAGCCATTGGATTAGATCCCTTGTTGTTGTTAGCCTCGCAGGCCTTAACACCCCTTGGATACGATGAATTTACCATTGCTGGTGCCTTATATGGTAGACCTTTAGAATTAGTAAAATGTGAGACAGTCGATCTGGAGGTACCAGCCCAGGCGGAAATTGTGCTGGAAGGACGGTTGCTTCCCGGAGTTAGGGAAATAGAAGGACCTTTTGGAGAATATCCCAAATATTATGGTCCGGCATCGCCCAAGCCGGTAATTGAGTTAACAGCTATGACCTCGCGTCGTGATCCTATTTTCCAGACTATTGTTCCGGCAACTAAGGAACACTTGCTACTGGGTGCTATTCCCCGAGAGGCGAGTTTGTTACAAATAGTTAAAAATACGGTACCAAATGTCCTAAGCGTTCATCTTACTCCTGGCGGGGCCTGCCGTTACCATGCTATAATTTCAATTGACAAACAAAATGAAGGCGAAGCTAAAAATGCCATTTTTGCTGCCTTCAGCAGTAGCCAAGAAATTAAGCATGTGGTTGTAGTAGATAAAGACGTTGACATCTTTAATCCTGAAGATGTGGAGTGGGCTATAGCCACCCGCTGCCAGGCTGGCCGCGATGTATTTATTGTAGAGCGGGCCCTGGGTAACAAATTAGATCCATCCAGCGATAATGGTCTCAGTGATAAAATGGGAATTGATGCCACAGTGCCTTTGGATGCAGAGCCCGGGCGCTTTGAAAGAATTCGTATTCCCGGTGAAGAAGCAATTAGGCTGGAAGATTATTTAGATTGAATGTTTAACTTGAAGGCGGTGGAAAATTGAACATTACCGTAAAATTGTATCCCCCAATCAAGTTTCCTGATGACGCAGAGTATCACCAGCTTGAGGTAAAGGAAGGTTTAAGTATTGGGGACTTGTTGAAGCGCTTAGAAGCAGAAGGAGCTTTTGGTGATTATAGCTACCAGGCAGTGTTTGCTATGGTAGAGAATGACGTGGCTTTAAATGATTATATTTTAAAGCCCGGGCAAACGGTAAAAATTTTACTCCGTCCATTCGGTGGTTAAATAAAGGAGTGAGGCCAATGTTGGGAGGTTATGCAGGCAAGATACTGTGGGTAGATTTAACTACCCGGCAGTGGCGCACTGAAGACGTTACCGAAGAAATGGCCCGCAAATGGATTGGCGGCAACGGTTGGGCAGCAGCAATAGTACCTAAGATGGTGCCGGCCAGTGCGGCACCCTTAGGGCCAGAAAATATTCTCGGGTTTTTTACCGGCCCCCTGACGGGAACGATGGTACCATCTTCGGGGCGGCATAGCGTTGCCGGCAAATCGCCCCTTACAGGCATCTGGGGTGAAGCCAGTGTAGGTGGCAGCTGGGGTAAAGCCTTAAAGCATGCCGGGTATGATGCCCTAATTCTTACAGGACAGGCCACAGAACCAGTTTACCTGTGGATTAACGAAGAAACAGTGGAAATCCGCCCGGCGGGATCTTTATGGGGCCTGGATACCTACGAAATAGAAGATGCAATACGCGAGCAGACCCACCCCAAAGCAGAAGTATGTTCAATAGGTCCTGCCGGTGAACGGCTGGTCCGGATTGCCGGTTTATTTACCGACGGCCGGGAAGGCCGGGCTGCAGCACGATGTGGCCTGGGAGCAGTAGCCGGATCAAAGAAAGTAAAGGCGATAGCTGTTTATGGGCAAAAAAATCCGTCTTTGGCTCATAAAGAAGAGCTGATCGAGCGTATTAAAGCAGCGCTGCCATCCATAAAAGAAAGAACTAAAGGCCTGGCTAATTTTGGGACAGCAGGATTGGTAATTCCCTGTGAACAGCTTGGCGATTTTCCTGTAAAAAATTGGTCCCTGGGTTCGTGGGAAGAAGGAGCCAAGAAGATAAGCGGTGTCCAGTTAGCTGAAAAGTTTTTAACAGGTCGCTTCCATTGTGCCGGTTGCCCGATTCGTTGTGGCCGCCGCATAGCTATTAACCAGGGCCGGTATACCGGTGTTAACGGCGGTGGTCCCGAATATGAAACGCTGGGCGTATTTGGCGGGGCCTGTTTGATTGATGATCTCGAAGCAATTTGCTATGCTAACGAACTTTGCAATCGATATGGAATAGATACTATTGACGCAGGTAATCTGGTTGCCTTTAGTATAGAAGCCTTTGAAAAAGGGGTTATTAGCAAACAAGATACTGGTGGACGGGAATTAAAATGGGGGGATCCTGATACTCTAATCGGCTTAATTAAAGAAATGGGTGAAGGGCAAGGCTTTGGTGCTGTTTTGGCGGAAGGTTTTCCAGCCCTGGTTAAGCGTTATGGGGATGCAGTTAAAGAAATGGGAATTGCCGTGAAAGGACTTAGCTTTCCTGCTCATGAACCGCGAGCGTATAATAGCGTAGCAGTAGGTTATGCTACAGCTAATCGAGGAGCATGCCATCTCGAAGCCTTTAGCCATACTTTTGAGCGCAATTTATCCATGCCTGATTTGGGGATAGATCAGCCTTTGGATCGCTTTGCCAGTGAAGGCAAAGGTGTGATGGCAGCTCAGGCGCAAAACCTAATGATGGTTTTTGACTCTATAGCAGCATGTAAATTTCTCTTATTTGGTGGAGTCACTCCGACTATTATATCTGAATGGCTATCACTAGCCACAGGTGTGGAATGGGATAAAGTTGATTTATTGAAATGTGGTGAACGCATATTTAACCAGAAGCGCCTTTTTAATACCCGTTGTGGTATTAGCCGTAAAGATGATACTTTGCCGGAGCGCATTCTCAAACAACCTCGTGGTAGTGGGGGTGCAGCCACAAATCTTCCTCCCTTAGAGGCAATGCTGGATGAGTACTATTCCTTTAGAGGTTGGGATGCCAACGGTATTCCCACAGAAGCTAAACTGCGGGAACTAGGATTGGTGTAAATAAAAATCGATTTTCAAGAGGTGTTTTTTATGGCAACCGACAGTTTTCTTTTCCGCATGGACACACCTGTATTATTCGGTGATGGAGTAACCCAAAAGTTAGCTGAGAAAGTAAAAGATTTTAAAGCCAGCAGAGTCTTAGTAGTAACCGATAAGGGCGTCAAGCAGGCTGGAATATTAGAAAAGGTAGAGCAACTACTCCAGGATGACGGCCTGGAAGTTATTGTCTTTGATGAGGTGGAGCCCGATCCCAGCCTGGAGACCATTCATAAAGGGGCTGACTTTTTCAAACAGGTAGGTTGCGACCTGATGGTGACCCTTGGTGGAGGAAGTCCCATAGATACAGCAAAGGGAATAAGGGTTATAGTTGATAATGGTGGGCATATTCGCGATTATGCTGGCGTGAATAAAGTTCCGCAAAGAGCTTCTGTCCCTTTGATCACCATCCCTACTACCTCTGGTACTGGTAGCGAAGTGACTATCTTTGCCGTGCTGTCAGATTGGGAATACAACATGAAAATAACGATAACCAGTCCCTACCTGGCAGCTGACCTGGCATTGGTAGATCCTTTATTAACGGTATCGGCGCCACCGCGTATTACTGCCGCCAGCGGTATTGATGCCCTGGCCCATGCCATTGAAACGTATGTTTCAAATATTTCCCAGCCGCCAGCAGATGCTTTAGCGTTAAAAGCAATTCAAATTATCGGCGCTAATTTACGTCCTGCTGTAGCCAATGGCAATAATCTTGCAGCCAGGAACCAGATGGCTCTGGGCAGCCTGATGGCCGGTATGGCTTTTAATAACGCCTTCCTGGGGATTACCCATTCCATCGGGGCAGCCTTGAGTGGCCATGTCCATGTTAGTCATGGGATAGCCATCGCCTTACTTTTACCTCATGTAATGGAATACAATGCTATGGCCAGGTTGGAGAAATACCGGGATATCGCCTTGGCTCTGGGTGAAAAAGTTGAAAATATTTCCTTGCGTGAAGCTGCACTCGCTGCTGCTAAGAGTGTTCATGAACTGGTAGGAGATGTAAATTTACCCCAGCATCTAAGTGAGCTGGGCGTAAAAGAAGAGGATTTACCTAAGATAGCCAAAGATACCCTGGGCCACGGGATGGTTAAGATGAACCCCCGCAAGCCTACTGAAGCCGATATTTTAGCGATTTTACGTAAGGCTCTTTAACCAAATATAAAATCCGGTCCAAGCCTGACATGTTGCAGGTTTGGACCGGATTCAAATAAAAAAAAGAAACTCCTAACAATACAGAGCGGAATAGGTTTATGGAAAGAATTACTAACGATAAACATAAATGGGAGAGTGAATGAGTAACAATAGCTTCGAGCGATGAAGCTCCAATTAAACCTCAACGATTAATCCATGAGATTCAGAACTTCTTTACTAGAGATACAATATCTACAGCTGACTCAGGTAATATTCACTATTGGCCTACTTATAAAGATATTTTTAGGCCTAAGACATGGATAAATTCTGGAGCTGCAGCGCCCATGGGTTATGCCCTACCAGCCCTTCTTTTCTGCTTTCGTTTGGCAACTTCCTATGGTGGGATTGAAACTTTTTACTACATGTTGTATACTCTTTTTGAAAAAATTTGTTTGGCAACTTCCTATGGTGGGATTGAAACCGGACACTTTTTCCCCGGTGTGAAAAGTTGCTGGGGGTTTGGCAACTTCCTATGGTGGGATTGAAACGGCACGAGGAAAATCCGGTCGTCTCCCGGCCATTTGGTTTGGCAACTTCCTATGGTGGGATTGAAACGGCCAGGGCAGCCGGAAAACAGAGAAAGCCCTGTACCACAAAAAAAGCATTGCTCCGTGCCAATCGGCCATAGAGGAATCTGAACTTCTCTACCCCGCCTTTTTCTCCAGTTTTCGCACGAGTGCCAATCGGCCATAGAGGAATCTGAACCCGACAAAATCGGCAGTTACAGGCTTTTTTCTCCCCGTGCCAATCGGCCATAGAGGAATCTGAACAACCTACTCATTACTTCCCAATCCGCCGCCGCCTGCGTGCCAATCGGCCATAGAGGAATCTGAACATAATAGCAACGCCCCGGCCGGCCAGCCACCTAAATGTGCCAATCGGCCATAGAGGAATCTGAACAGCTTTTTGACAGCCACATGGGAACGGCGGCACTTAGTGCCAATCGGCCATAGAGGAATCTGAACATCCTTGGGTATGGGTGATATCGTTTAAGAGTAAGCGTAAAATAACCCCCACCTAGCAACTTAGGTGGGGGTAAAAACAAGCTTTAATTATTCACCCGGCAATCAGG
>NZ_JAXGFQ010000034.1:0-25658 GCF_051020825.1 Moorella naiadis (nom. illeg.) | reverse complement strand
GTAACGTAGCCCCATCAGGCTTTACGCCCGGTGGCTGAGGCTAATCAACCAGGCTTGAGGGCGTAAGACTACCGCCTTACGTTTGCCTCAAGCCCCCGGCCTTGTGCTGGGGGTGGTTGACGTCGGCTAATAAGCCCTGGTCACCGTTCGCCGTCGTTTGCGCTCTCCACGCCCTTTTTGACGCTTTCGGCCCGGCCGCCCTGGAAAAAGCCTGCAGGAACCTCAACTTAACTCTCAGCCAGAACCTGCCTTGACATTTTAACCGGACTCAACACCCCGGCCGCCACAGCCTGGGACGGCTTGAATAACCTGTCGCGGTTAAATATAGCATGCAGGGCGTCCACTGCGGCTTCCGGCGACAGCACGTCGGCCCTCACTCCCACGGGTTTTATGGCTGATTTGAACCTCTGCACCAGGGAATACAGCTCCCGTTCGGCCGCCTCCCTATCTAAATCGGACGCCCTCAATACGGCGTAAGTCTGCCGGCTGGTGATCCTCCGCATCCGCGACTGGTCGTTAAAATACTGGTACAGCATAAAGGCGTACTGCCCCAAGGGGCCGTCTAAATTTCCCGCTATCTCTAAAAGCTCTTCCGCCGCCCGGCTGAAGTCTATCATTTGGTTGGACGTATAAAACTGCACCGAGTAATCTAAAGCGAACGCCATACCCTGCAGCGCCCGGGCTATGCCCTGCTGCTCTTCTTTGTTAAGCAGGTTAAAGTTAACGCCCCGGATGGCCATCATAACCCTATATTCTCCATCCGGCAATACGATAAGTCCCCATCGCGCAACGTTCCCCGCATGGTCAACTACAGGCAGCTCTTCTACCGCCTTTACCGGGCAAATATTCCAGAAAAGGTCTTTCTCCTTCTCCTCTTTTTCTTCCCGCATCTTTTTTTGAGACTTGTTGATAAAATAGAACATCGTCACTGCGCCTGCAAGCGCTATGACAATCAACAACAAGAAAATAATAGCGATCAACCCCTTTCCGGCCTGCCGGGCCAGGTTTTAGGCGCCTGGCGGAAATGAATATATCCCATCAGGTAGTCGTCCAGCCGGGTTTCTTTAACTTTAAAAAAAGCCAGCGCCGCGAAGGGCGCCTCGCATATCCCCGTGACCATTACTCCTGTCAGGAGCGACCACCTCCCCCAAAAAGGCAGGTAAAATAACCCTGCCAGCGCGGCCCCCGCCACCAGGTAAAGAAACTGCCGGCCAGTAATATAGCCGCCTATCGCTTTATCGACAGAATAGATTAACTGGACTGGCGTTTTATAAACCATTATTTGCACTCCTTTTTTTTACCATGCCCCCAGCAAGAAACGAGTTATCAACTCTCCCATTAAGGCCATCCCTATCGCGATAACGGCCATCAATATCGTTTTCTTTGCGGTTTCCAGTTTTTCGGGCTCGCCAAATGAAGTGGCGAATAAAAAACCGGAATAAATGATGACTACAAAGGCTATCACTCCCACGAAACCAGTTAGTATATGGGCAAAATTTATGACGGGCTTTATGGCTTCGTTCCCTGCTGATAAGGCCACGTCCGGCGGCGGGGAATAGCTTTCGATTATTTTGCTGGGGCTCATTTTTTTAATCGCCTTCTTTCTTCAGGTTTTGCATCTTGCCGCCTAAAAATAAAAGCGCGGGCTTTTACAACCCGCGCTTGTGTTTTACGGCAATAGTTAACCCCGGGGGGATTTTTGTTAAGATTTTTGTTACCCCCCCTGGGGCTAATTCTTTGTTGTCGCTTCGATTATACCCCATATGACTAATTAAATCAAGCAAAATATTTTTAGGCTCACGGGTTTATCGCCCGCGCATAGAATGCCTCCTAAAGCCCCGCATTCGGCCCCTGAACGGCTCTAAGCCGCTGGTGTCAATTTCCCTACCGCGAACTGCACGATAAGCTCGGCCAGAAGGGCCACCGCTAAACCTATTATCGCGTACATGATTGTTTTCTTGGCGGTTTCCACCGTGCGCTCGTTGCCGTGGCTTACAGTGTACATGAAACCCCCGGCTATGATCGCGATCAGGCTGGACACTGCGATAAACCCTACGGCCGCCTGGCCGAAACCCTTGATCGTAGTGGCGATGGTGTTCGCGCTCGAATTGGCGTCGGTGTTGCCGAACCCGTAAATCTCCGGCGCCGCCAGGGCCGATTGAAGTTTAACCCCCAAAGCGGTCATAAACGCCGCCACGCCGGCCAAAATCTCAAACGCCCGACTTTTTAAGATGCCATAAAGCCTGCTCATAGCCTTCTCTCCTTTGCGAAAGTTATTTCACTAACCCCATGACAAAACCAACCAGAACAGGGGCCACGTAAACTATGACCAGCCCCAAGAGACAGAAAAAAATGCCTGCGAGAGCAATTCTCTTTCCAGCCGCACTGATCCCTCCCAATATGAGTATCACGGCGCACACGGAGGCCACCACTAAGGCTATCCTGGGCGTCAGGTAACGGGAAAGCGAAACGATAGTCAGAGCAACGCTGTTGATTTTATTCAACAGCGCGTTGGAATCTATCTTATCAAACCCGTACATCTGCTGGGCGGCGAAAATCCACATAGCCTCACCCCTCTACCCGGCGAAGCGCGTCGCCAAAGCTTGCAGCAACCCCAGAAGCACCGGCAGGCCCCAGAACAGAAGCAGCCCTACCGAAGCCAAAAATAACCCGCCCCAACCGTAACGCTTTAAATTACTGTGACCTACTAAAGCTCCAAGAATAATAATGCAGATGCTCACCAGCATGGCAAAAGTGGCTACCGGAATAACCAACCCCCCTATGGCGGCGTTTAAGCCGGCTATGAATTTATTGACCTTCCCGGCAAACTCAACCGGCGTTACCGGCTTCACGCCTCCGGCGTTATCTATGGCCTGAGAAACGCTGTTGGCAGCGTTCTGGACGGGCTGAGAAACGGTACTGTTCTGGACGGACTGGGAGACGCTGCCCGAAGGGGCCGCCTGGGTCGCACCGGCATCCTGCGCGCCAGCCGCGCCTTCTAAAAACGCCACCGTCGAAACCGGGGCTGCCTTGACCGGTTGCGCCGTAAAGACAGCAGTCGTTATCAGCATGAATACGGTTACGGCTACAAGAATAATATCTTTCCTGCCAGGCATTTTATCGCGGCGTCGAAGCCTTTCCCTCCTTTAAAAATTCCTTCAAACAAAAATTCTTAAGCAAAAGTTTTCAAAAATTGACCCGGTTAACCAAACATCAGGTATGCGCATATCTGTTATAAACCATGGATTATTCCGCTGTCCGGTCATGCACCCCTTTCCACCGCCGCTGCGGCATCAAACGACGGTCTGACTTCCCAGCAGTAAAAATACCCGCCGTCCGCAAACCTGCCCCTATCACCCCCTTTAGTGCGCTTTGTTTCTGAATTTTCTGTTTCATTGCCGTAAAATGCTACGTAGCATTTTTTCCCCAGGACCTGCAGCAGCACCCCTTTCCCCCGGGGCGTCATGACTTCGCGGTTCAAAAATGAATAAAGCAAGGCCGAAGCCTTGCCGAATTTCTGGTAGTCCTCCATGCTCTCTTCCGGCCAGGGCAGGTTTAGCCATTGATCTATAATCTTATGGCCGGTTTTCAGCATGACGGTTGCCCCGTTCTTTTTTTACGCCAGGGTCTTTCTCTTTAATTATGACCCAGCCGCAGTTTTCCAGCTTGCGGTAAATGCTCGGGTCAAGATTATTAGGAACATGGACTATTTTAGACGGAAGCTTAAATTCTATAATTGGCGGCGGTATAGGCAAATATTGGGGATACGACGAGTTAATAAAATATTCGTCAGGCAAAATCGACATTATTTCAGCTTTTCCTTCCATCCACAGCGACCGTTCCATATTATCCCTATAGACGTCCGTTTGCCAAAACGGTATCACCCGCCTTTCCATTATTACGGGCACCAAAAGTTTTATCGCCTCCCGCGGGATTTCCAAGCAATCGGCAAAAACGTCCGCGGCGTCTTCTTCCAGCTCAAACTCTACCTCTTCTTCGGGCTCTCCTTGCATGATCGTCAGCGACGGCCAAATATACAAATCCCCTTTTTGAATTGCTTTATTGACATCGAGCGGCCGGAAATATTCTAGCTTAAAAGTATTTCCGTCTACCGGCGCCTGCAGGAGCCCGGCTACCATAAGATACGGGATGGCAAAGTCGCGGAGGTATTCACTTGCTTTTACTACCCTATCGGCCCAATACAGCCCTTCGGCTCCGGCAGTTTCTTCCACATAACTCGCGAATTTTGATATTTTTTCTTTCTGGGGCTTTCTTATTGTTGTATATATTTCCGGGTCCGGCGTTTGCAGGCAAATTTCTAAACCCATAGGTACAGCGATATAATTTTGCTGGTCCTCTTGGGAATCTTCTTTGGAACTTTCTTTTGCCACCTAAAAACATCCCCTTTTTCTTATAGTAACTTTTGCTTATATTATAGGTTACGCTTTTTGTTAAGGCAAGCCTGCTAAATTTGGTTGTTTGTTTCCGCAAACAACTGCTTTACTTGATATCCCAAGGCGCCGGATATTTTTACCGCCGTGCCGTACTGCACGCGAAGTCCTTTTTGCGCCCTGTATATAGTTGGATTGGTACAGTTTGTTTTTTTAACCAATTCTTCTACCGAAACGTTTTTGGCAATCCTGGCTAACAGCAGCAATGAAATCCCTCTTGAGTTTTTCTTGGCCACCAGCCGGCCTTGATATTTTTGTTCCCGCCATTTTTTCTTCTCAGGCTCGACTACTATCCCGGTTAAAACCGTTACGGCCTTTTGCGCTTCTTTGTTAATTATCTGCCTTATCCTTTCTCGTGTCATCCCTTCCGAAATTCCGATATCCTGCAGGCTTTCACCGCCGACAAACCGCATTAAATAGCCAAAAGCACGGTCTCCCATTTCTTCGGCTATCTTTTTTTCTTCAGGCAAAAAACCTAATGCTTCTATGCCGCGCAGCCAGTCCATTACTATTTTTACTGACCCGTAAGTTTTTTTGTTAATAATTACTATTCCTTTTTCCTGAGCGTATTCTCTAAAATAACGATACCGGGAGTCAAGGTTCCCCAGGGGAATTTCAGTACGCAACAGAAATTTCCTGCCGGCTGCAATTTCGTCAAAAAACTCCGCAAAAA
Source organism: Moorella naiadis (nom. illeg.) (assembly GCF_051020825.1). NCBI lineage: Bacteria > Bacillati > Bacillota > Clostridia > Neomoorellales > Neomoorellaceae > Neomoorella > Moorella naiadis (nom. illeg.). Next base: position 20,534 of record NZ_JAXGFQ010000034.1, on the reverse strand, counting down.
CGCTTCTTTGTTTAAGTTTTAAAAGCTGCCGGCGGCCGGGCAGTTTATCCAGCCCTGCGTACTCCAGGGCATTCTTAAAGCTGCCGAAATGTTTAATGATTGTCCGGGCAGCAGGGCAGCTGACAGATATTCCTGCGGAAGACATTACATCTAGTATTGCCGGACGGATGCCGCCCAGCGTCTCAGACAGCCGCCGCAGCGCCCTAGCGCATTCTTCTTTATCGATATTAGTTCCTTGGCGGCGCTGCCGTTTGGTAATCCTGTTGGGCGCAAATCCGGCCGCATCGAGAGCTTTGTTCCAGGACCCAAAAACTTGGTAAAACACTGTCGCAGAAGGCGACCCGACCGCAAAATCCTGCTGCCTCGGGGTGCGGCCCAGCTCTTTTCCTTTTTCCCGCAGCGCCAGAATAAGTTCTTCCTCATTCCAGGCTACGCTGCGCCTGCAGCTGTATCCTCTACAATCTCCTGCAGTTTCCCGTAAAGCCATTCCCACGGCTCACCTCCAAACCGTCTCACTTCTTCGAGCATCCTCACGGCCTTTTCAGCTTTATTTAACATCTTTTCCTCATCAGTCGGCGGCATCTCGCCGTTGGCCGCCTTGATGGCTTCCCGCATCTGTCTAGTCGACCACTGTAATCTCGCCGCCTCTTGAATCCAATATTCGGGATTATTTGTGTTGGCCGCCAGCCGGTGATGGTACCACGTCAACTCGGGTATGCGCATACCTTCTTCAGGAAAGGCTTTGTACGTCTTTACTAGTTCCCTAACTTGAGCGCTGGAACAACGCCCGTATTGGGCTATTTCTCCTGCCTTTAACTGCCGTTCCAGCAGCTCAAACGCTATTTCGCCCTTAAAAAATTTTGTTTCGTCCACTGTTTCGTCCAGGCTGACGTACATCTGGATCAATTCTTCCAACGTGGCGCCGGAATTGATCACATTGCCGGGCTTTATATTGTCTATAGCAAGATTAAGCCCGATTATCTGGCAGATCTCTTCCGGCGTCTTATTCTCCCTTACGGCGACTATCTTTACCAGATCCCCACGGGGTAAATTTCCCGTGTGGGCGGCAAAATGGTGTTCAGCGCACAACTGGATCAGGTTTTCCGGGATATCTCCTCCTCCGGCGCCCCGCGACTTGATGTGGTGGGGTTCCTTATATGCTGGCCTGCCGCACAACTCGCAGTAATTCTTTCGCGCCGCTTTGATGGCGTCAGGGTCTTCGACGCGCGGAACTTTAGATAGAACTTGAGGCATAACGCATCCCCCCATTGTGAAGTTAAATTTCAACTTAGTTTTTAGGCGCCGGAATCCCCTGCCTTCAGGCATGGGAGGGGAGGCGCCTCTTCTTAGATAATTTTTTAGATAACTTTTTCCCACAGGATATTACCTGACCGCCTCAGCAGGCATACCTTCGACGGCACAAACTGACCTATACGCTTTCCTTGGGCGTCCATGACGCCTACCTTTGGGGTTTTCCCTGTCGGCAGCCCGCACACCCAGCCACGGTAGACTTTGCCCGCCTTTTCCGCTTCCACATAGTCGCCCTTTCGGAAGAATTCGCCGTTCGCAGTTCCGCCGAAAAAGGGTCTTACACCGCCTTCCTGGAAATTCTGCCGGTGCAGGCTCCTCCTGGCAAATTCCGGCCGCCGCAATACGTAAAACGGGGCTTCTTCGCAGGTCTCGCACCCGCCCAGGCCGGCAAGCATGGCCATCGCGTCGTTGGCGTGTGATTCAGGAGTTAATGCGTCTTTCCGGGTAGTCTTCTTTAACCCGGCTTCCTCCCGCCAGAGCTTAGTCTGCCAGCCTTCCACCAAAACGAGAGCGCCAAGACTGCGGAGTTCGGTATAGTAGCGCGTCTTGCCGATTTCCACCGTGGAAAAGTACTTGCCGTAGCGTTTGTTGTAGTGGTCGAATTTTACGTCTTCCACGATGAAATATTTGACCGGAAACAATTTACAAAGTTCCCTAACTATCGCCAGCCGGAACAGCACCTTCGCCAGCTGGCTGGGCGCTACCCAGTCGGGTCCGGGACTCCTGGGACGCCACGGACGCCTCCTCGTCTTCCGGTACCGCCTCGCCCGGCGGAGATCGGAGCGGGTGCCCATTTTACCGGGTTTGCCTTTTTTGCCGGATTTTCTCCTATCGGCTATCTTGTCCGGCATTACTGCCATGATCCGTAGCTGAACATAGTAAAAACTAAGGGCAAAGCCGTCGTATTTGGAGCCGGGGTCGTTGGCTAAAATGAAATATTGATTTTGGTTATACTCGGACGTTACTTCGATAGTTAATTGAATGTAGAATAGCCCCAGCTTGCTCCAGCGAGGTTCGGCTTTCCCCACCTTTAAAAGTTTCCTAGCTTTCGATGGCTTGCATGGCATTAACGGTTTGTTATCCCTAGACACCACAGGTATCCGGTCGCTGAAATGCAATACGGACGCTTTCTTGATCTCTTCTTCCACAAAACGTTCCCCCTTCCGGGGTACCGATTGCGGCCCCGAAGGTTATGGTCGCTTTGACGCTGCCCGGAGGACTTCACGCATGGTTTTGGTCATGCGCTTATGGTTCCGGCCTTGAGCGGTTCGGCCGCAGCTCTCCGGGACTAGCGAAACATCCCGGGCTGCTTGTCAGCCCATCCGGCGCGCCTGCTCCCCTTCCGGGAAGCCGTCTAGTCAGCTGTTCTCTGGGAGTACCGCCATCCCACCCCACGATTAAAACAGAAACCTGCCGGTTTACTAACCGGCAAGCCCCCGGCTTTAGCCGTGGGGTCACTGACACAAAATACCCCCTTTTGTTTTTTTGCCCTAATCTTAAAACAAAAACGCGGAGTCGTTCTTTTGGCGCCAGCCCCGCGTCTTTACAAAAACTCCTCAGATTACAACCTTTTGCAGCATCTTCAGATAGTTTGTTTTCCTGCCGGCAGTTTTCGCTTTAGCTGCTCTTACCGCCAGCTTCGGGTCGTCCGTGACTAGTATCACCTTGCACTTCGCCCTGGTGAAAGCGGTATAAAAAAGCTGCCGCTTCCAGGCGTAAGTTAGGCGAGTTTTCCCGCCCATCATGTTCGACAGCAAAGGCAGCACAGCTACGTCCGCCTCAGTCCCTTGGCATTTGTGGACCGTCAGGACGTAGGCCAGGTCCAGGTTGGCGTCAATCTCCAAGCCTTCGTACACGACAGTCCTTCCCGCGCCGAAGTCGACCTCCAGCGATTTTATGTTGCCGAAACTGTCCGGGTGGACAGATACCACTTTTCCTACTTCGCCGTTCATCACCGCGGTCAACCCCCGACCGTCGGACAGCAGGGCGTCATACCTGTTCACCGTCTGCATCACCGGGTCGCCTGCGTGGAAAGGCCAGTTCGCCGGGCCGGGGTTCAGGACGGCCTGGATCTCCCGGTTCAAGTCGTTGACGTCTTTTTTGTGCGGGTGCAGGGCTACCACCGAGCTTCCCCGCAGTCCCCCGTTTCCCTTGATGGCGTTTATTATCGCGCTGCCCATCCCGGGGTTACTGGAATTCACCAGGACGATCTCCACGTCCGGGCTGTTCAGGTCCGCCTCGTCGAGCGTGCCGTCTATTATTTTGGCCGCCAGGGCCGGAATCGTAGAGCCCGCCCCCTGCCTGTGGTTTACCTGGAGTTCCGCATAGCCTTTATTTACACCCCGAAAGACCGCCAGCGTGTCGCGAAAAGGCTGGCCCGGCCCCACCGGCGGCAGCTGGTCGGGGTCCCCGACAAGGACTACGTTGACGCCGTTCGCCGTCGCGTACAGGGCCTTCTCGAAAATGTAAGCATCCAGCATACTAGCTTCATCTACGACCACGACGTCGTAAGGTAGCGGGTTATTCTCGTAATGGTATTTTGTGTTTATGCCGCCGTCGCGAGCCGGCACGGCTTCGATCAGCCGGTGCAGCGTCTGGGCGGGGACGCCTTTCACATCCAGGTTCCTGGCCGCCTTTCCCGTGGAAGCCCCCACGCCTACCCTTAACCCGGCCTTGACGCACGCTTCGTATAGCGCCGCTATGACGTGCGTCTTGCCTTTCCCGGGGCCGCCGGTTATCACCGACACCCCGTGGTCCAGGGCTACGTCCAAAGCGCGCCTCTGGAAGGCGTCCAGTTTATGGATCAGGGCAACTTCGTTTCTCATGAGCGCGGGAACCCGCACCCCCGCAGGCTTGCTGCTCCACAGTTCCCTTATCCTGTTGGCGGCGTGCACTTCGGCGTAATAGAGATGGTCATAAGTGTAAAGGAACACATTGGGATTCTTTTTGCTTGGATAAGGCCGTATCTCCAGCTCTCTTTTCGCCCCTCTTATGGCGTCGTCTATCTCTTGTTCCAATTTTGGGCCTGACAGAAAAGGAAATTTTTCCAACAACCTTTTCTTGACGCGCGGCAATGTGCCGTAAGTGTGGCCCTCTCCGTAAACCCACCCTGCCATCACGGACAGGACAAAGGCGTGCCGCCTCCGCAAGGGGTCGTGGTATTTTACGTAACGAGCTATGTTGTCCATAACATCAAAATTTATCCTGGGCCTGCCGGCCAGGTGGTACGGGTCATTTTTCAAAAGCCGCACCAGGCCCGGGCTGTTCCAATGCGCCAGCTCCATCGCGTCGGCCGACGAAGCCTTGAAATAGCGCAGGAAGTTGATCGCCCGCATCTTATCTAAAAACTCCAGCCTTTTTACAGCCTCTTCCTCCCTGCTTACACCGCACTGCGCAAATATGGTTTGCGCTATCTTGGGCTCGTTGACCAGAAATTCGAAAGCCGGCAGGGAAGTGAGTGCCCCAACTGCGTCTATAACCGCCTTTGCTGCGGACGCCGACACCCAGGCTGGGTCGCCAAAAAACACCTCCCACATCTCGGGGATGTCAGGCAAAAAATAATCGACCGCATCGTAATAACCGCCCCGGTCGACGCACTCGAAGGCCATCCCCCAGTTGGCCAGAGGCAGTTTGGGGCCGCGCAGCCTGATCACCCCTGAACCCTGTGGCATCAGCATGAGGTCCCTTTCCACAATGCCCCTTTCAGGATTCCGGGGCGGCCCGGCCAGGTATCCGTCTAAAATTGGCATAAACACATCTCCTTTCCGTTTTTAAGTTTTTTAAGTTTTTCTTACTCCAGCTTTCCAAACAGCAGCTCGTCTTCATCTTCGTAACTAAACTGCATGGCCTGCACCAGGGCGGCCAGCCCTTTAGGGCCGAAACCCAGACGCGGGTTTATTTCCGGGCTGTCCGGCGTGCCGTCCTGCAGCCCTTCCTGCCACGCCGCCGGCAACGGAAACAGCACTTTTTCCTGCCTTTCCCGCATCCACCGCGGGAAGTCTACGTTGCCGTTGCTCACGTAATAGACGGCAGCCGGCTCTTCTTTTAAGGCGCCGAGGGGCAGAATCCTGGCAGGCGTGACCAGCTCGCTCGTCCGCAGCCAAACCGAATAGTCGCGGCTTGTCCGCCGGACTTCCCACTTCTTGACCCGGCCGAAGCCGCGCTTGCGTTTATACCCGAGAGAGGTGACATTTTGCAGCAGGCTTTCGACTGCTTCGACGTCCCCGCAGCCGTAAAACCTTATCTTCGGCGCGGTGATCAGGATGAAAACTTCCAACCTGTCCCGGTAATACCCGCTGTCCGGGGCGGGCGTCACGGATATCCCTTTATCCCCGGCAGATGGTTTTATGCAGCGCTCCCCGGACCACTTTTGGGTGAACGTATAGGCCCTCTGCGTGACCATCCCTACCGGGAAACCTATGCTGGCCGCGTAGACGTCGCGGCCGCCTATCTTCACTTTAGTAAGCGGCAGTTCAGGCGCTGGTCCTTTCAGGTCCCCTCGCCACACAGGGGCAAAGACGATATCCCCACCCGCACCGTCGCCCCTGCCAGCCGCATCAAGCTCAACCATCACCCGGGCCAATAAAGAGTCCAGGCATACCGGCATCCTGTTCATTGAATTGAACGCCAGAGGCGTCACCAGTTCAGCTTCAACGCAAAAAGGCACATAGCCTTGCTGCTTGATATTTGACACTGCTTTCGCTCCTTTCTTAAATTTTTTGAATTAATTATAAGCCTTGAATCCCACCATAGGAAGTCGCCAAACTATTATAAAGGCAACAGAGGTTGGCAGCAGGAGTGCTGTTTCAATCCCACCATAGGAAGTTGCCAAACCCTTGCTTGTCCGGGACCGCATCTACCATCGCTTGTTGTTTCAATCCCACCATAGGAAGTTGCCAAACAAATGGTTTCCTGGGGCCGGAGCGCTTATGTTTGGGTTTCAATCCCACCATAGGAAGTTGCCAAACTAGGATTTGCGCGGGTTCCCGGGTTTGAGAAGTTTCAATCCCACCATAGGAAGTTGCCAAACTGAAGCCGAGCCCGTTCAAAATGCAGGTGTAAGTCCATTTCAATCCCACCATAGGAAGTTGCCAAACTACTGAAACCGAACGCGAGCTGTTTTCGTATGTCCTGTTTCAATCCCACCATAGGAAGTTGCCAAACCTTCGCCAGGGCAGGGTCGTAGTCTTCCGGCTCGGCGTTTCAATCCCACCATAGGAAGTTGCCAAACACAAAGACCCCCTGAACACCAGTTCGGGTTTAATTCGCGTTTCAATCCCACCATAGGAAGTTGCCAAACTCAATTAAACAAAATGATGATAGATGCCGAAACCGGAGTTTCAATCCCACCATAGGAAGTTGCCAAACCTAATGAAGATGGGGATCCTGCACGAATGCACCCACGGTTTCAATCCCACCATAGGAAGTTGCCAAACTCCACATTGCGCGCAGGTAAGATTTTCTTCTTGGGCAGTTTCAATCCCACCATAGGAAGTTGCCAAACGTGCGGAAATACTGGCTCCGCCATCACCTCATCATGCGTTTCAATCCCACCATAGGAAGTTGCCAAACACGCATATTCGGCAACGGGATAACGATTATAACCGTGTTTCAATCCCACCATAGGAAGTTGCCAAACCCTACCTAAAAATAGGCATCTTTTCCGTATTTTTTGCCGCTCTAACAATTATTTTTGTCGTCGACCCCCGGTGATGTAAAAATTCCCGGAGGCCGACGACAAAAACTCTTAGCTCAAAAGCGCTATTATCTTTTCCTTGATTTTCCCCTTGCAGTTTTCAAGATGGCTTTCGTACAGCCCCTCGTAGTCTTTCTCTTCCCCGTTGGCCGCATAAGTTGAGGGGAAACGGTATTTGAACTCCATTTTGCCGAATCCCCGCTTTACCAACCCGCCGACGTAAGGGTTCTCTGGCAGCAGTTTTCCCGTCACGTATCTCATCGCCGACAGAGCGAGGGCCGCGTCTTTCGCCTCTATGACAATTTCGTGCAGGAATTTTATTCCAGCAGGGACATAAGACACGTTGTACAAACTCCTGCCGTCCTGCTTATCGTCCTTGTCTTTATCTTTTTTGGCGGCCTGCTCCACCGTGCCGTCAGTCCTGGAAAAATGCATCGGTTCGACTTGCCTTAGAAAGACTGCGCTCGGTAGAGCTTCATTAAGCTGGTACTTTTCCTTGAGCTTCGCCTGGCTTAACCCGAACAACGTCGACGTCTCCTGGGTCAAGGGCCACAGGTGCCCCACTCCAACCGTGCTTTCAAGAGTCAGGTTGTTCAGCCAGGCAATCGTCCCGCCGAAAAGTTTGACCGGCAAAAACAAATCCGCGAATTCTTTCACGTCGGGGAAAACGACACGCAGCTTTTCTTTTTGGGCTGCTTTGTCGCCGTTTTTGCCCTTTTTCTTACTCTTGCTTTTTGTCCCGGCCGCCGGGGTTCCGGCGGGCTCGTCTTCTTCCACGTCGCCGTTCGCGTCTAAATTATCGCCGTTTTCCTGCTCCTGGCCGTTGTCCCAATCGCTGCTGTTATTGCTCTTCTTTTGTTCGAGCACCCCGCCATTGAACCAGGTCTGGTACAGTTGGGAATAGTTCACTTTGATATTCTCCAGCTCTTCGTCCGTAATCCCTGCCCTCCGCAGCGCGTCCCGCGCCAGCAAAACCCGGAAAATATGGGTCAAATGGTTGCTGGACACAAGAGGCACTTCAACCATTTTGCCCTCTACATACACAGTCACCACCCGCACCGGCCGGCCGTTGGCCCTTTCTTCGTTCAGCGCCGGCGGCTCGCCGTGCGCTATCGGCGCCAGCGCCGTCGCTACCCCTTCTACCACCACTATCTTCTTCTCGCTATTTAAACTGCCTAAATACATTCATCATTCTCCTTTCTTATTAATTTCTCGTTAATTTGTTGTTGATTAATTCCGCTGTTAATTTCAGTTGCTGATTCTACTCTTTTGCCTGGATTTTCGCTTGCTTTTAGATGCTCCGGAGGTCAACCCGGCATCCCCGGCAGGCTGGCTTTTCTTGGACTTGGACTTGGTTTCCTGGGGCATCGTCAGCCGGTAAATAAAATCATAAAGCAAGGTTTCCTTATAGGCGTCCAGAAGTTCGCTCTTGTAAGGCCTGCCGTTTATTTTGTGTTCCCACCACACCTCCATTTCTTCCACCAGCTCCCTGTGGCGCACCCTGTCGAACAAAATCACCCCGGGCCTGAATGATTTCCGGCTGTGATATAAGACCTGGATTATCCTTGAGCCCGGCTCGTTTACCGGGCTGAACGGCACCCCGTGCGTCTTTTCGTATTTCCATCCGCATATAAACGGTTCGGGCGGCGGGTCGTCTAAAAGCTTGTATAAAAACATCTTTTTCCCGGGCGACTCTTTTTTAGCATCGAACACGCTGACGTTGTCCGCCTCAAACCTTTCCCCCGCAAACCGCGTGGAATTGGTCAAAATGTATGGGTTTCTCAAACTTACCAACGCCTGCTCTTTTAAAACCGCTATGCAGTCCAGGCAGACAAGCAAGTTTGAGTCGAGGCCTCTGGGGAAATCGGTAAAGTTTCCCAGGCTAAAATCATTTAACCCGTCAATTACGCTGTACACCTCTCCTTTCTTAAGGCAAAAACAGCATTTGCCGTTAGTTTTATACTTCTCCCAGGCTTTAACTCTGTCGCCCCATTCTTTGCTCGCCTTGCTTTTCGGCGTGTCGCCGATAATCGCCCTGAGCATGGCGAACGCCGGATACCCTACAGCATCAGCCAACTCTCGCCACCTCCACGTTGCCCATGCCCCAGGACCTTTTCTGGCCTATGCCGGTCAAGCCGGCGACTTTTAAAACCCTGGCCCACGCGGCAGGAATAGTTATGACTATTTCTCCTACAAACCCTTCCTCAAAACCGCAGCCTAAATTCCACGTCCTAACGTCCGTGCGCATTTTTATGAATTTTACCCTGTCCACCGGGAAGTCATCCCGGCCCGTTATCTTCGTCACCCCCTTCATTGCCCGCAGGTAAGCTTCCGGGTCAAACCACGCTATCTTGCTGCCCCCCCACTTTTTCAGTTTCGTCGGCGTAATGTGTTTAATTTTAAGCAAGGCATCACCTCTCAGTCTAAAATCCGGCTGGGGCGCTGTTATTTCCAGACCGGGCAGCTTTCTGGCCGCCTTTGCCAGCTCCCCCCAGGTCACAAGCGCGGCCCCACCACCTTGTATCTTATAAGCGAAGCTGCAACTCACGCTGCCGTCGTGGGACGGCGACGCGCTTTTCCCTAAAATCCTGTAGGTAGTGTCAATAAAATCCCGCGGCAGTATTACATCATGGGAAATCAAGCCGCAGCGTATTACTTGAAGCAAATCAAAACCCCCTTTTTTAAGTTTTAACCAACGGTGCACAAATAACCCTTCAAAAAAACAATTAAGCGCAGGTTTTTTAGACCTGCGCTCCGGCGTCAAGACAGCACTTAACCCAGGCAGGGTTTCTGTTAAGATTTTTGTTACCCCCCTGGGTCATTAGCCTTTGTTTGTTATCTCCAGTATACTCGTTGCGACCAATTTTGTCAAGCGCCATTTTGTTAATCGTGCGGGTTTATTTAATCCTACCAGAGGAAGTCACCAAACGGCCCACAACCAGGGAGCTTTACGCCTACATTGCTGCATTTTAATCCCACCATAGGAAGTCGTCAAACATCGGAAACGCGGCGCCGGTAACCATCAGGCTTTACCGGTTTCAATCCCACCATAGGAAGTTGCCAAACGTGGCTTACTTATACTTGCCATTACTTTTTCACTCCAGTTTCAATCCCACCATAGGAAGTTGCCAAACCCGGTAAAACCAAAAAGGAGGAATCTAACTAAAATGTGTTTCAATCCCACCATAGGAAGTTGCCAAACATGCGTATTCATTAATATGCTTATGTAGTGATATACGTTTCAATCCCACCATAGGAAGTTGCCAAACAGGGCAAAGCCCTGGCTGCTGCCCCGCCTTCCTCGGCGTTTCAATCCCACCATAGGAAGTTGCCAAACCTATCGGTGTCGTCGAGAGTGTCTAAGAAATCGTTGAGTTTCAATCCCACCATAGGAAGTTGCCAAACGCAGTTTGCAATAGTGTTCCTGCTTCCACCCCGAGGTTTCAATCCCACCATAGGAAGTTGCCAAACGCAAGTCTACTGGGGGGACTTCGGCATGGCGGCAGACGTTTCAATCCCACCATAGGAAGTTGCCAAACGTGCCCTGGCCCAGGGCCATACCCGGCAAGAAATTGAGTTTCAATCCCACCATAGGAAGTTGCCAAACCGCCCTGGGGGGCTACATCGAGTTTGTTGTCGAGGCCGGTTTCAATCCCACCATAGGAAGTTGCCAAACTTCCTGTTACTGGCGTTGACGATACCGCTGCACCATGTTTCAATCCCACCATAGGAAGTTGCCAAACAGGCTCACCCCGGAACAGCCAGCCTTTTTCTTCGTCGGTTTCAATCCCACCATAGGAAGTTGCCAAACGATGGAAAGGCGACCTTGAAAAAGGTCTTGCTATCCGTTTCAATCCCACCATAGGAAGTTGCCAAACTCATCCTGAAACCCGCGTCTTTCCTGGATTTTTAGTCGCTCTAGTAGCTATTTTTGTCGTCGACCTCCAATGATGCAAAAATCCCCGATGATCGACGACATTCCCCTACGACCTTATCATGGTATGCGCGTACCACCTCCCTTATAACTTATTTTGCCCCAGGCAATGCTTAACCCCAAGGGACAACTTGTTAAGATTTTTGTTACCCCCCCTAGGGGCTAATTCTTTGTTGTCGCTTCGATTATACCCCATATGACTAATTAAGTCAAGCAAAATGTTTTTAGGCCCACGGGTTTATCGCCCGCGCATAGAATGCCCCCCAAAGCCCCGTATTCGGCCCCTGAACGGCCTTTCTCCTTGAGATCATAAAATTATGCGGTAAAAATAAAAATATGCCGCTCAAAAAAGATCGTCTAAATCATCGACGTCCGAAAATCTTTCGTCCACCAGGCGTTTCGGCAGTTCAACCGCCGGGGCCGGCAGCACCGCCGTTACTTTTTCTGGGACAGACTTCAGGTCCGCTTCTATCCTCGGCAGCCACTTTTTGTATACAAAATACTCTTCGTCTCGCACACTGAACGCGAGGTGTTCCCGCAGCACGGCTTTTATATTTACCTCGGCAACTCTTCTTAGCCCATTTTTCAACCCTTCCAGCACTTCCAGCTCTTTGTGAGAAACCGCCTTCCCGGCCGCGTTTTTAAAAGCACGGCCGATAATCCCGGCCGTGTCTTCTAGCTGCTGCCTGCTGTGGTACATTATGCGCATGTATCCAGCAGCAAGGTGGCTTTTTAAGGCGTTGTTGAGATAGCAGTCTTCCAAAAGTTTTAGCCCGCAGACCGCCACCGCCTTGCTGAACCATTCCTGGTTGTGGAAAGATTGGTTGAAAAGATATGCTCTCTCTTTGCCTACAAACGCAGGGTCAGTCAGCTTCCGGGCCACATATTCAATGTACTGGCAAAGCCTTGAAGCACTCCAGACGCCGCCCTCAAAATGCTTCGGGCGTTCCCTCCGGTACAGCCGGACTATGCCCGGCCGCAGTATTTTGTTATGGCGGACATAATCGTTTAACCAGCCGAGAAGCATTTCTTTGCTGGCCGTCCCGGGAGGCGCGCCGTCCATCAAGTCCGCATAATGAACATGGCTCCAATTTCTGGCCAGGTATATCTCGCTGGCGATATCTATCTCTTCTAATATTCTTTTTTCTGCTTCTTTTACCGCAAAACTTTCCAGCTCTAAAAGTGTCGGCCTGTCCCGGCTTCCGCGGCTTTTAGGGTTATCTGGACCCGCTGGAAAAGTCGGCTTCAATTACGACACCACCTTTTATGCTTACCCAGGACCGCATTTCGCTTGCCGCCTTATCCAAAAGCTCCGCAAACTGCATCACGTCTTCATAAACTTCGGGGTCGTCCGCAAGCATTTTAACTTTAAATTCCGCATCTTTCATGTATTTCCCTAAAGCCTGCGCCAGAGCCGACAACGAGTCTCGGACCATGTACCGGTTTTTCTTTACTAATTGCGACCTGGTGAGGGCTAAAAGCTCCTGATTCTTTTGCTCCAGTTCCTGCTTAAGCTTTTTGTAATCCTCAGGCATTTTCTCGACCACTTTGGGTGGCCGGTTTTCCAGTTCCTTTATGGTCTGATGGAGACCGGCGATTTCTTCTTCTAGCTTTTTAATCCGGTTTTCCTTTTCGCTTAAAACTTTATCGAAATGTTCCTTAACCTTTGCCTTTGCCTCTCCTAGTTTTTCCGCCAGCTCTTTAACCCTAACATCTGCCGTTTCTTTCTGCCGGGTAATATGTTCTATCCTCGCCTCTAGCTTTTCGATTTTTTCCTGCTCTTGCTTAGCGGCGTCTTTCCGGGCATTTTCTATATGTTCCTCCAGAGTGCTTTTTAACTCGGCCAATTCTTTCCTGGCGGCGTAAAGGTCTTCTTCAGCCATGGCACCCCTCTCCTGGGCCTCTTCCAACTTTTTCTTCAACTGCTCCGCTTCAGCCGTGCCCGCCCGGAGTTCTTTAGCCTCTTTGACCGTGATTTCACTGATAGCTTCACCCAGGGCGTCAAACAGCTCTTTTTGGGCTTCCGGCGATAAATAAGCCAGCTGTTCTGCGGCAGTAGTACCTAATCTTCCTTTCGATATCAGGGACTGCAATTCTGGAATAAGTTCGTTTAATTTAAGAAGTCTTTTTACCGTACGTTCTTCTTTTTCGCCAATTGCATAGGCTATATCTTTTAAAGTCTTATTTTCAGAATTTTTCAAGAGGACATTTTGTCCTCTTGCTTCTTTTTCGCAATTTTGTGTGATTTCATCCTGGCCTTTTGCGTTTCTTGCTCCTCCCCAGCGGATATCCCAATACCTCGCCAGAAACTCTGCCCTCCTGGCTTTCCTGATCGGGTCATCGTCTGCCTGCCGCCGCTCGTGGTTGTCGGCAATCAGCAGGTACTCCGCTTCCTCCTGAGATATATCAAGCACTTCCACCGGCACAGTTTCCAGCTCTAACTCCAGGGCTATTTTTAACCTCTGGTGCCCGGCAATGACGGTGTAGTCCGGCAGAACTTTAATGGGATCCCGGATACCGTTAAAGGCTATGCTGCGCTTGATTTCTTTGTACTTATCTTCCGGCAGCGGACTGTAATACTCATCATTTTTGGGATGCGGTTTAAGTAATTTCGGATTAACCTTGCTTTGCACAAAAAACATCTCCTTTTTTTAACAAATTAAACAAAATTTATACAGCCGCCCCGCCGTCCTAGACCCCCAAACGGCAACCATCTTTAACAAATTTAGGTTAAGCCTTTCTTTTTTTTTCTCTGGCCGCCTGCCTGGCGGCGAAAAACTTGTCCAGCATCTCCGCCGCCTCGCCCCTGGTGATGCCCGGCCTGAAAAGACCCAACTTCACCAGCCATTCTACCTGCTTTTCCGACGGCGGCTGCTTCCTCCACCTCGCTTCCTTGGACGCGAAATACTTTGCCTTCCAGCCTAACTTTTCCCGCAGGTACTCTTCGGCCAAGCCCTGGGCGTAGCCGATATCCAAAGGCCTCTGGTTCAAAAGCCTCGTCCCTTTTTCCTGCCGGTATTCCACGCTGTACAGCCCGCCCCCCAGAGGGACAAGGTAGATGTATTCTCCGGGGGCTACGGGTAACCGCATAACATCTCCGGCCACGGTCCACTGGAAGGCCGACCGCGCCAGGACCTCCACCTGCTCGACGACCACATCCTCCGGGGCGATAACTGGCCCGGAAAACTGTAGGGACGTTTTATGCTTCTTGCTAGCCGCCTTTTTCTTCACGGCTTCCAGCAGGCTGCCGCCCACTTCGTCCAGCCCGAACAGGGTCGGCAGCGTCAGGGCGTCGTTGCGGGCGCAGTTATCCGCAACGTCAATCACCAGGCAGTCCTGCTTGCCGGGGTACAGCCTGGTCCCACGGCCCAGCATCTGCACGAATAACACCCTGGACCTGGTGGGCCTGGCCATGATCACGCAGTCCGTCGCGGGGATGTCCACTCCTTCGGTCAGGATGCCGCAGTTCGTCACCACCTGGATGTCGCCTTTGCTGAAAGCCTCCAGGACCTCGACGCGCCTCTTGTACGGCATATCCCCCCAGACGGCCTCGGCCTTAATCCCGTTCGCCCTGAACACAGCGGCAAGGTCGACGGCGTGCTGCACGTCCACCGTGAAGGCTATCGCCCGCCGGCCGGAGGCGTTTTCCTTAAACGCCTTTACGATGATCTGGTTCCGCGCCGGGTTGTTTAAGATATCCCCCAGCTGTTTCTCATCGTAGTCGCCCCTTTTTATTTCCACCGACGATATGTCGGTGTCGGTCTTCACCGCCAGGCCTTTTATGTCCACCAGGTAGCCGGCTTTGATCAAGGACAGGATGCTGCGCTGGAAGGTTATCTTCTGGAAGACCTTCCCCAACCCCACGCCGTCGCCCCGGAAGCCCGTGGCCGTAACGCCTAAGAGGAGTTTCCCAAGGTCGTCTTCCATGAAGCCGAGCCCGTTCAAGATGCAGGTATACGTGCCGGCCGTGACGTGATGGGCCTCGTCCACCACCATCAGGCCGAACCTGCTTTTATCGAACTCCTCCAGGCGGGAAGGCCGGGAAAGGGTCTGGACGCTGGCGACCACCACGTCTTTGCCCTGGTGGTCGTTTTCTTGGGCTTTCACTATGCCTAAACTGGCCTCCGGCCAGACGATGCTGAATTTATCCGCCGCCTGGCGCACTAGCTCGTCCCGGTGGGCCAGCACCAGGGTCGGCTTCTTGAGGACCCTGGCCAGAGAGGCAAAAACTACCGTCTTCCCGCCGCCGGTGGCGATGATTACCAGCTGGCGGGTAACGCCTGACTTGTATTCGTCTATAATCGCCTTCATGGCCTCTTCCTGGTAATCCCGCAACCGGAGCACTGGTAAATCTACTCCTTCGTTTTCATTTAAGAATAACGTGTATGTATCTCTCTAAAAAATAATTAAGCGCAGGCTTTTTAGACCTGCGCTTCGGCGTCAAGACAGCACTTAACCCAGGCAGGGTTTCTGTTAAGATTTTTGTTACCCCCCCTGGGTCATTGGCCTTTGTTTGTTATCTCCAGTATACTCGTTGCGACCAATTTTGTCAAGCGTCATTTTGTTAATCGTGCGGGTTTATTTAATCCCACCAGAGGAAGTCGCCAAACCCGAAAGGCAAATAGGCAACACCGCCAGGCTGGTTTTCCGTTTCATTCAATCCCACCATAGGAAGTCGCCAAACACAGTGGCCCGCTAAACACAGTGGCCCGCTTCGTACCGCCCTTTTTCGGTTTCGTTTCAATCCCACCATAGGAAGTCGCCAAACAGGCGAGGCGACATAGCGAGGGTCCGGGGAGAATCGAGTTTCAATCCCACCATAGGAAGTCGTCAAACTCTATTACTTTCCTTGACTCGTGCTGCACACTCTAATTTCAATCCCACCATAGGAAGTTGCCGAACGGTAAAGCCCGGAAGGAGCGATAAGATACATCGGAGGGTTTCAATCCCACCATAGGAAGTTGCCAAACCGACCTTTCCAGGGAAAATTTCTTCAAAAAAAGTATAGTTTCAATCCCACCATAGGAAGTTGCCAAACCCCATGTACTTTCTAATGCGCTTCGAGGTGTCCCGGTTTCAATCCCACCACAGGAAGTTGCCAAACCGGGCATCATCGAGCGCTTGGTCCAGGTGGGGTACATGTTTCAATCCCACCATAGGAAGTTGCCAAACAACCGGACTCCGAAAAAGCCGATGAATATGTGTGTAGTTTCAATCCCACCATAGGAAGTTGCCAAACTTAATAAAGGCTTCCCGGGAAGGCAGAGGCATATTCGTTTCAATCCCACCATAGGAAGTTGCCAAACCTTTTCCACGTCCACGCCCGCGCTCTCCCACCCGAGTTTCAATCCCACCATAGGAAGTTGCCAAACGCGGCGGGCCCCCCCCACAAAAACAAAAAGCGCCGGCAGTTTCAATCCCACCATAGGAAGTTGCCAAACTGTTTTACGCCTTCGGCACCTGCCGGATGCCAGAGGATTACGAGTTTCAATCCCACCATAGGAAGTTGCCAAACGTGTAGCCTGGTTTTTTTATTGTCAACTGAAAGGAGTTTCAATCCCACCATAGGAAGTTGCCAAACGTGGAGGATTTTTTCTTTGGTTTGAGGATGTCGTTGTTTCAATCCCACCATAGGAAGTTGCCAAACCACGGGTGCAATCGCCCGGCGGCGTATGAGGTTGTATTGTTTCAATCCCACCATAGGAAGTTGCCAAACAAAAAGATACGAAAGGGGCTAAGTAATGGATGCCATGTTTCAATCCCACCATAGGAAGTTGCCAAACCGCAAATACAGCCAGGCGTTCCCCCGCGCCTGGCGTGTTTCAATCCCACCATAGGAAGTTGCCAAACGAGGCAAAATGTGCTACTACGTACCGCAATATCCGAAGTTTCAATCCCACCATAGGAAGTTGCCAAACCTTGTTTTGCGGCCCCGTTCGCGACGGGAGGCGAGCCGGTTTCAATCCCACCATAGGAAGTTGCCAAACGGTAGTGGCGGAAATATTGATGTATCCTTGCGGACTGGTTTCAATCCCACCATAGGAAGTTGCCAAACACGGGCGGCCTGCGTTCGGCTTTAGGGCCTTTAGGCGGTTTCAATCCCACCATAGGAAGTTGCCAAACTCATCCTAAAACCCGCGTCTTTCCTGGATTTTTAGTCGCTCTGGTAGCTATTTTTGTCGTCGACCTCCAATGATGCAAAAATTCCTGATGATCGACGACATCCCTCTATGACCTTATCCTGGTATGCGCGTACCACCTTCCTTATTTTGCTTCAGGCAATGCTTAATCCAGGAGGGCAACCTGTTAAGATTTTTGTTACCCCCCCTGGGGGCTAATTCTTTGTTGTCGCTTCGATTATACCCCATATGACTAATTAAGTCAAGCAAAATATTTTTAGGCCCAGCTGGTTAAAATTTGGGTTTTACTCCGGTATGGCCCCGTTATTCCGTTCCCAGGCAATGACGGCGTTGGCCAATATTGTAAGCATCGCTTTGGCCGTTACCGGCGAAAGGTATACATCCAAAAAAAAATCTTCTTCCGGGATGTTGGGCGAGCTGCGGTTGGACTTTATCCCGAACTGTAGCAGGAAATCTGCCGGGCCTGCCTGGATCTGCACAAGGTTCGCGTAGACAGCGGATTCTTCCATGATTACCCATCTCCTTCGTTGAAAAATCGTTAAACAGCAATAAAAAGTTGAGGCAGCTCTAATAGCCGCTCGTATTGTTCCTGCCAGCGCTGTTGAATCTCTCGATCTTGAGCAGTCTGCGCAGGATTTCTGTCCGGCGCGTAAACTACCGCGTGGCGGAGTTCGTCGCCTTTCTGCCATATAACATGCAAGTGCGGGATATAACTATGAACGCTACTGGGACCTACAAAAAAGGAGTTTCTTCTTCTGGCCGCAGGGCAGTGAACATGGTAATTCACCCATCCCCAGGGCACCCCTTTGAGTTCCCCTGTCCTGGGGTCAAGCAAATCCTCTACGGCTAACTGCTTAAACACTGCCAGCGTCATCTGCTTACCGCTAATTCGCACCACATGCACCGCAACGGAAACGGTTTCTATTTCGGCTTCGCTTACTTTAATATTTTTCATGCTTTTCTCCTCTTTCCTGATAATCTTAAAACAGTTTTTCTATTTCTTCCGGCAAACTGCCCGGATCGCTCGCGCTTTCATCAACAACATCGCTTATCTTTAACGTTGCCCCGTCAATAAAAACGGGTATCCTCACTCCTCTCTTCGCGTGCCTGGCCTTCTCCACGGTGATGACGTGGGTACCTTCCTCGCCTTCCCCGGCTTCCTCAAGGTATACGGCCGAGTCGGCGTCCCTGAGCATCCCCGAGCTCCCCGCCAGCTGCTTTTTGTCGTTGAGCTGCGCCAGCATGACGACCAGGATATCCAGTTCCTGCGCTATGCTCTTCAGCTGCCGGGAAGCGTTGATAAGCATCTGCCAGCCTTCCATATCGCGAGTCTTGTCCTCCAGCCTCTGTATGTAGTCCACTACCAGCACTTTTAACCCCTTGCTCACTTTCGCTTCCCGGGCCATCGCCAGCACTTCCCTGATGTCCGCCCAGGGCAAGGCGTCCGTGATGTACAGCGCCGCCCCGGCCTTCTTCGTCCGCAGCAGCTTTTTCAGTTCGTCCCGTTTATCTTTGTCAAGGTTCCCCTGCCGCAGGCTGGCCACCGGCACGCCTGTCATCAGGGAAAACAGCCTGAAGGCCAGCTCATGCCAGCCCATCTCCGTGTTGACGTAAAGCGTCGGCATTTTCCGCTCTATCCCCAGGTGGTGCGCTATGTTGAGCGCTAAAGCAGTCTTGCCTTTGCCGGTCTCCCCGGCGATTATCACCAGGTGGCCCGGCTCCGGCAGGACTGCCTTCGTTATCCCCGGCACCCCCAGGTCTATCACGGGAGAACCCTGAACGCGGCCTTCGAACTCGTCTATGCCTTTCTCGATCCAGTCTTCTGGCGCTAGGATTTCTACCGAGGAAGGTATGCTCACCCTGGCCGCCGCCTGCATGAACTGCTTCAGAAAGGCTTCGGGGTGTTTTGAGGCACCGTTGCTCAAAGCCTGGAGAGCCTTTCTGCTCACGGCTTCTACAAGCCGGAGTTCGCTTAAAGCCCTGAGCCTGGTTACCGCGGCCCCCAGGTCGCCCGGGGGCGCCGCACCCGCAGCTAATTCTTTCCCCGCATTCGTATCCCCGCCGGCAAGGGTAACCCACGCCCGGCGGCACTGGGTATCAAAAAAATCCTGGGGCCTCAAGCGGGAAAATAGAAAGCCCCTGGCCCCTTTGTCGTTCGCCGCCGCCGATATGACGGCCAGTTCCAGGTTCTTGTCGAACAGCATGATTATCGCCCCAATCAGTTGCTATTAATTATTTGCCTGAGACCAGTATTTTACCAGGTTGCCGCGGTATAAATACTCGGGATTAAACCGGTAAATATACTGCCTGGGATATAACTGGGATATATATTTGTGCTGGCATAATTTGTTAAGATGAGTACGAATTGTCCGTTCTGATAGTCCCAACGTTTTAGCGATTTCCTTAGGATAAGCGGCTATTATGGGTTCTGAATTTGGGGGTAATTCCTGCAGTTTATTCATCAGCCAAAACAAGGTATCTGTAGCGCCGTTTAAATTTCCTCGCAGGTCCATAATCACTTTTTCAGAAAACAATCTGAACACCTTTAGATAATTTTTATCTTTTTGCTCCGGTATAACAGAAATTACATTTAAAATTTCTCCGGTTTGAACGTCAACAACCTTCTTGTTACCATGAAGATACTCCATAACACAATCTCCTTTTTCTGAATTTTTTTTATGTGGAAACCGCATTTCCGTTCAGAGGAAAAAAATTTCCGTTCAACGGAAATTTTTTTCCACTTTCGCGCCCGGAAAGCCTTGAAATTCCTAGATTCTTTCTTTTGCGATTCTCATCTATATATACCGTGCGCGTTTCCTGTTTTTAGTTATTATTTCTTTTTAGTTTTAGTATTTTCTATTTAGATACACTGATTTTCTTCACCCCATTCCGCGCTGGAAGCCCCGGCCTTCAGGCCTGGGGAGGAAAGCGCGGTTGATTTTTCCAATAAAGAATGCTAAACTTAAAACATGAAACGAACAAACGTTGTCCGGCTTGTCCCCGACAAGAATACCAGACCCGTGCTTAAAATCATGGGCGACCGGTGCGCGGCCCTCTGGAACGCCACCCAGTACCGGATGCGGCAGGCGTTCTTCCAGGGCTTGCCCGTCCCTTCCTATGCCAAGCTGTGCGAAGAATTCCAGAACCACGACGCCTACAAAGCCCTGCCCTCCGACATGGCGCAGGAGATTTTGAAAAAAGCCCGTCAGTCCTGGAACTCGTTCTTCGCCTGCCTGCGGCTCTACCGGAACGGTAAACTGGAAAACAGGCCGCGTATTCCGGGTTACTGGAAAGACAGGAAATCCGGACAGCGTTTCTTCAAAGTGATACCCGTCAAGTCTCCCCGCTCTTATTCCCTGGCGGCCAGGGCCCTTGCCGTAACCCTGCCGGCCGACCTGCGCGGCAACGGTCGATTGGTTATCCCCGCAAGAGGCGTCCTCAAGTTTTCCGGCAA
>NZ_JAXGFQ010000033.1:0-26901 GCF_051020825.1 Moorella naiadis (nom. illeg.) | reverse complement strand
TTTTTGCATAGCTTAATGATTCCCCTTTCATCCCACGGCACGAGGCCGTGGGTTTTCAGGGGGCTAATTTTTATAAAGGCCGGAATATTTGACGCAACCGGCTCCGTTAATATTGACAATAACGCCACAGTAAATGGCGGCGTAGTGGGCCAGCAGGTTGATTTAGAAAACCATGCGGCGGTTAACTATGATGAAAGCCTGAAGAATGTCGGTGGCGGGAGCAATGGTACGTGGAAAATCCAGGCCGGTTCCTGGGCGAGGGAATGATTAAATGAGTTGCAAACGAAATCAGGACGGCTTCACTCTTGTAGAAGTAATGGTTGCGGTTCTTTTGCTGGGGATTGTGCTGGTGCCCTTTATGGGAGCCCTGACCGATGGTATCCAGCTGCTTTATCGCGGCCGCGACAGGGTCATTGCCGCTTATCTCCTCCAGCAGCGGGCGGAGGAAATCAAGGCTGCTGGGTACGACAATCTGCCTGCTGGCGAGACAGCTTATCCCAACTATAGCGGTAGTGCATGGACGCTCAAACAAAATGTCAGCACGGTAACTTCAATGCCGGGCCAGGGTGGGAGCGCTGTGGTAAAAAAAGTTACGCTGGAACTGGATAAGAACAGTAACATGGTTGATTCTCTGACTTTTCTCCTCTATAAAGGGGGGATTTGATGCTACGAGAGCATTTAAGGGATAGCAAGGGTTTTACCTTAGTAGAGGTTATGGTTGTTGTCACTATTATCGGGCTAATCGTGATTCCTATCTACGATATCTATCTCCGCGGCTGGCAGGCTAACACGAAAACCTTCAGGCAAACAAACGCCCAGGACGTAGCAGTGAAAGTGATGGAAGAAATCTGCGACGGATTTACGAATAATGGCGTCAGGGTTGAAGGGTTAAGGGGCGCCGGGGCGGTAACGTATGACTCGACGGGGTACAACAGGTTCGCCTATCTGGCTGGAACGAGTGTTGTGAGCTATTATCTAAATGCCGGGGTGCTTTACAGAAACGTGCAGCCTTACAGCGGCTCAGTGGTCATCAATGGAACCGGCGGGGTGCAGGTGGCTGGAAACGTTAAAAATTTCATGGTAAAGTCTGATAACGGGAAGCTGGTCAGCATAACTTTGGAAATAAGTCAGGGCAGCGACGCGAATACCAAAAGCGACATTACTTTGGCTACTAAAATACTGCCACGGAACTTGGTAAGCGGAGGATAATTATAATGAGCTGGGTATTGCAAATCCCGAACATATGTTTTACAATGTAATAGCAAATCAGCCGAAAGGAAAGGAAGGGAAATTTGTGTTACAGCAACAGTCAGGTTCTATAACGACTTATAAAAGTAAGGGACAGCCCAAAAGCCGGGAAGAAATAGATAGGGTGATAAATTTTGCAATAAGTCTTGATGAACTAGCTGAACAATTCGCAAAAGGAAAAGAAAAAGGGGAGATTCAGTGTTTAAAATGTGGACAGATGATCCAGGTATTTAATGTTAACGGTCGTTTTCGAGGTAAATGCCCAAAATGTGGTTTACAGATATAAATTAAGCCGGGGTTGGAACCGATTTTTTGTTCAAGTTTCATCCTTCTGCTAATGCTGCGTTGGCGGCGTAGGTGTCTCAAAAAAAGGGGGAAAGCAGCAACAACATGATAAAATACGGTATATTTGATGGGGTAGCCCAAAAAGATCACCTGGTAGCAGCTGCTGTAATGGGGCTTGATGATTATATTTCTATATATGGCGGAACTACTGACGATTACTTAGATTATTTACTGAATCTGGAATACGCGCTGGAAGAAGCAGAAGAACCCTGCAGGCTGGTCAGGTTTCATTTTGACCGGGAGGATTACCAGGCGTGGCTTAAGGGTTCAGGCTGGATAGATGGCCCAGATGCGCGATCTGCATGGGCTTTAGAAGTAGCGCAAGATGAAAGAAAGCTGGCGGAAATAAAGAAGAAATGGCCGGTTTTGCCAGCTGCGCCCGAAGATGAGAGAGAAGTTACCAATGTTCTTTATTCGGTGTTGCCAGTCATTTGTGCTTCAGAAGAAGATGTAAGCAGGCTAGCCAAACAGTTGAGTGCAGGAAAAATCGTAAAAACACAGGAGAATCTGATGAAAGAAATGCCGTCGTGGCCGGTATTTCGCAAACTGTCAGCCTTGCGCGCATCGGGGGCGGCTTTGCTTTTGGGAGATAGGCTCATATTACCATCAGTAGCTGATGAAGTGGCTGATTATTATATTAACGCTCAACTAGAACTTCCTAAAGGTGTCGCCTGTGTGCCGAGGCGCTTCAGGATAAAGAGGGCAGAATTATTAAACGAGATAAGTGGATATCCGATTTTAGTGGGCTGCCTGCTGCCGGTGGTAGCTGTTGGGGGAAGGGAAGATGTAGATTTTCTATTAGAATGGCTGGATGAATCTGAAGATGCGCAAGAAGTTTTATTCGATGGGGTAACAGAGATTTTAAAGGCAACTGGATGGAAGGAAGACCAAATAGGCATCCCGGGGGCCGCTTTTGGAACTTTGGGAAGTGCCCAGATTTATTGATATTATGATGAGGGAGTTGGATGAAGAAGAAACTGATGAAGATGATTTAGAAGATGATGAGGAAGATTTATTTATTGATAAAAAGGCAAGGAAAATTAAGGAGAAAGATATTTACCGCATCAAGTAAATTTTCCTAGGCAAAAATTAAAAGCAACCTGATGGGACTGAACATCTAATGCCAGGGCTTTTCTTAAGAATAAGCGACAATTTTTCTATAGCTCTAACAGATTACGTAAAGACAGGCTTCCGCGCCGGTATCTGGGCCAGTTCCGGCCGTGGTAAGAGCTACGCGATGGGGGTTATGGCGGAAGAATTTCTGGAAGCAGGTTTTCCGGTGGTAATCATTGACCCGGAGGGCGAGTTCTGGACTTTCCGGGAAAAATACCGGACTTTGATAATAGGTGGACCCCACGGCGATATCCCCCATACAAATTCCCGTGATGCCGTGCGCGAAATTTTGAAGGCGGGAATAGCCCAAAAGTTAGCGCTTATCTTTGACCTCTCAGATTCAGTCAGCAACGCTTCGCAACAGAAGCTGGCCCTGCCGGTTTTGGAAGAACTGTTTCTGCTCACGACAAAAGAAAAAAGGAATGTCGGCCTGTTTATCGAGGAAGTTCAAATATTTGCGCCCCAGTCAACCCCTGCAGCAACGAGTGAAATAATGTCCCGCATAGCTAAACAGGGCAGGAAGCGGGGCATCTTACTGGTCGTGGCCAGCCAGCGAACCCAAGCTGTAAGTAAAGAGTTCATGAGCCAGCTCAATTTCCCTATAATTGGGGGATTCGAAGAAAAACTTGACTATGAAGCTGTAAAACACCATGCCGGGGGGAAAAACTTTGACGACCTTTATAACCTGCCGGTAGGGACATTTTGGTTTCCTCGCCTGGGGAACTGCTATCCGATACGCCGAAGGAAAGTCACTCACGGCGGAGACACCCCGGCGATAGGCGGAGAAGTTCAGCTGTCAAAAACGGTAAAAGACAGCAAGCTGAATACTGTAATCGAAAAGCTGGCAGAAATTGTAGCTAAGGCAACGAAAGCGGAAGAAGAGGAAAGAAGCGAGATAAACCAGCTTAAGCACCGGATCAAAGAACTGGAAGCCCTTCTGGCCGCCAAAGACCGGGAAATTGAGCAACTTCAAATAGCCTTAAAAGCTGAAGCGGCGAGGGCTTCCACGCAATTATTGGTTGCCCGGGAAATGAATTCTCTCTCAGTTAATGCTTCGCACGTTGAAGTCCGGGCGCCTGTAGAAAATGGACCTCAAAAAGAAACTGAACCGACGCCGGAGCCAGCGTTAAACGCTGGGGATAAACTTTCAGCGGATGGCTTGCTGGAACAACCGGCAGTAAAAAAGCTCCTTCAAAAAGCACGTTTTTTCACCGTAAAAAAACTTGGCGGCTACGGTGATTATTGTGACAGCGCTCTGGTGGCCCTTGTCACGGGCAGTCAGGTAACGCCGGAAGACCTGGCTTTAAGCCGGGGATTGGGAAGCGCCCAGTCGGTTTACAGGTTGCGGACGGCCTTAAGGTTTTTGGTGCGGGTAGGACTAGCGAAGGAAGAAGCAGGAATTTTTAAGTTAGATGTAGAAAAGATACAAAAGGCTGTTGGGTTATATTATGTCAACTCTGCCCCATTTTAACCGGCAAAACTATTACCTGGGGGAAAAGGCCGTTCAGGGGCCGAATGCGGGGCTCTGGGGGCATTCTATGCGCGGGCGATAAACCCGTGAGCCTAAAAACATTTTGCTTGACTTAATTAGTCATATGGGGTATAATCGAAGCGACAACAAAGAATTAGCCCCAGGGGGGGTAACAAAAATCTTAACAAAAATCCCCCCGGGGTTAACTATTGCCGTAAAACACAAGCGCGGGTTGTAAAAGCCCGCGCTTTTATTTTTAGGCGGCAAGATGCAAAACCTGGAGAAAGAAGGAATAATAATGCCTTATAACAAAGAGATACCGGAAGAAAAATCGTATAAGGTAATACCATTAGAAAAACTGATGCCACACCCATCCAATTTTTTCCGGCAGCTTGATTTAGAAGAAATCAAAGAGCTGGCGGCCAGTATCAAAGAGAACGGGCTTATCGAACCGATGGTAGTCCGGCCGGTAGAAGGTGGTTATGAGATAATTTCCGGCCACAACAGAAAAGAAGCCTTAGAATATCTGGGCATTAAAGAAGTAGAGGCCAAAGTAGTAAACGTTGATGACATCACAGCGGAACTCATGCTAATTGATGCTAATTTAAAATTCAGGCCATTATCGCCTATGGAAATCGCCCGGGCGATAAGGCGGAAGAAGGAACTGATGGGGGAACGACGGGGTAACAAAGGTGGCAATAATTGCCCTCTTTCAGGAAAAACTCGTGAGATAATCGCCCAACAATTAGATATGAGTCCGCGCCAGGTAGAAAACTACGACAAACTTAACGACTTAATCCCGGACCTCCAGTTATTAGTGGATACCGGCAAGCTCACTCCCACGGCGGCGTCCCAGCTGGCGTTGCTGGAACCAGAAGTCCAGCAGGAGCTTTACGACGCCCTGGGGGATGAGATAACGACACTCAAGGTGAAGGAGGTGAAGCGCTTAAAAGAAGAAAGCGAAAGGGGTTACTTGATTCTAAACGTCCTGCAAAAACACCTGGAGGAGGTGGAGAATGAGCTAAAGGAATACGAAAAAGAAAATGCTTCAGGAGAAAAATTGAAGGCCGAGATAGCGAAGCTTCGGCAGGAAAAGAAGCAGCTGGAGTACGACATCATCGACAGGCAGAACGCCCTGCAGAATTTAGAAAGCCGCGCGGCCAGGAAAGGCGCCGCGCTGATAAACCTGCTGGAAAGGGTGTGTAAACCCGTCCTGGCGGCCAAGACTGAGATGGAATACTACCTGAACCAGGGCATAGACGACGAAGCCATGCGGGTCTATGCCTTGAACTGGGCGGCGGCGCTGAAGGAAGTGGCGGGCATCATCGAGATGCACCTGCAGCCCAGGCTAAAAGTAATCAAGTAAGCCTCTAACAAAAGCGAACGTCAATCCTTAACTACAAGCTTAACTATAAGAAGGGAGCTGGTTTTATGATTTTATCCGAAGGCTATGTAGGGAGCAAAAAGCAGTTTGAGCAGGAGGACCGCTGGGAAGATTTGTACATTGCCCTGCGCCAGAAAAGCATCCTCCAGGGCAGGGTGACAGGCGTAGAGAAAAACGACTTGGGGGACTGCCTAGTGGTGGCGCTGGGGAACGTCAAAGGGTTGATACCGCCTGAAGACATGGGGGACGCGCCAAAGAAGCTGCCGGCGATGGTCGGCTCCACGGTGGCCTTCCGGGTCAAAGCGGTAGACCGCAATAAAGGCGTGGCGTATTTAGACCGCCAGGGCGCGTTAGAAAATATGGCCAGCATTACCTGGAAGGAGCTTGAAGAGGCGGCTGCTGAACTCGAACCTATTCATGCCCGTATTCGCGAACTAACCGAAGAGCTGGCCGACACCAACGATGAAGCCAAGATGCGAGAAATTAGGATAGAAAGGTCGCGGCTGTGGGAGGAGGCAAAGAGCAAAGGCCCTGTCAGGACCTGTACAGTAAGGTGGGCGGTCAAAGAAGGCGCCTACGCCGACGTCGGCGGCGTAATAGCGTTTATCCCGGTGCGGGAGCTGGGATACGGGAACGCTGAAGACGCTCGCGACGTAGTGTCGCCTGGCGACAGCTTTGACGTGAAAGTATATGTAGTCGACAAAGAAAACGGCGTAGTGCGGGCGAGCGTCAGGGCCACATTAGAAAATCCTTATGAAAGCGCTAAGCACAAGTACGTCAAAGGCGGGGTTTACCTGGGAAAAATAGTCCGGGTGACCGCCAAGGGATACGTGGTGGAAGTAGAGCCCGGGGTAGAGCTAGTGGCGCCTTTTATGCCTTTTAACCGGCCCGAAGTAGGCACTGAGGTTACGGTGTCGGTAGGATATATCGGGAAATATAATCTCAGCGGGCGCATAACCAGGATTTTAAGGAAGGTGGGATAAAAGGTGGGCCCCTATAGCAATCCTTGCTGCGAGATAAAGCGGGAGAGCTGCAGGGGGAACGGGCTCATCAACAGCGAAAATGAGGCGGCGGCGGTAAAACTGGCCGGCCGCCTCAAAATAATCTCCCGCAACCAGGCGGAAATAGCGATAGGCATAAACGGGGAAAAGCTGGGGAGGGTGTTTAAACGGCTGTGGGGCTGGGGTTACCTGGATAGGCTGACGAGCGGGGCAACCCCGCCTCTTTATGTTTTGGGGCCGGAAGGGAGAAAAGCGTTGCAGGCCCCACGTGAAGAATGGGATGCCCTGCGGGCTTTCCGGCTGGTGATGGCGAACCAACTGCACCTGCGCCTTCCGCAATTCGATTACGAACCCGAACCCGGGCCCGGGGTAACCGGGCTTTTGAAGCTGAATGGTGTGGAATACCCGGTATACTGTCCCAGGTTAGGAGACGAAGAGTGGTGCAAGGTGGTCACGGACCTGCTGCCGGAGAAGAGCCGGCCGGTGATAGTGGCCGCCACGAAAGAAATGGCGGTAAAACTGGCGAAGGTGATACGTTTTGACCTCCCGGCGCGATTTGTCTGGGACGACCTGCTGGCGGATAGCGAGTTTTGCTTTTACCGGCGGGAGAAAGGCGTCCTCGTGCCGGCGGAAAAAAATATTTTGGTCGGCCGGAAAAACTGTTGACACGGCCCTGAAGGTGTGGTATTTTAAAAATGGCCGCTGAAGAAGCGGAGTTTTGTGTTGGTTATTATGTATTTT
The DNA here is from genome assembly GCF_051020825.1 of Moorella naiadis (nom. illeg.). Taxonomy (NCBI): domain Bacteria; kingdom Bacillati; phylum Bacillota; class Clostridia; order Neomoorellales; family Neomoorellaceae; genus Neomoorella; species Moorella naiadis (nom. illeg.). The sequence goes on along the minus strand of NZ_JAXGFQ010000033.1, from coordinate 19,598 downwards.
AACAAGTGGTATGCGCATACCTGGCACGATCAGGTGGCGCTGGAAGAAACAAGCTGCTGAAAAATATTAAACTAGCGGCCATGGTCATAGACCCCACGCCTAAAGGCGGGGGCTTGTAGGAAGAAATCTTACAAGTACCAACTTTTAGGCGGAAAGCTGCTCTACAGGGTAGCGCTATGACCACCCTGAGCGCCTGAGCCGAAGGACAAGGCAAAGAAGGCGCTACGTTATCCAGGCCAACACGCTCGGGGATGCTCTTCCAGTCTCCGGCAGGTGTTGCCGGCGGTTAAACAGCGAGCGGGGGTGTAAGCGAGCAGTGCCGCTGGCGCAAAAAGCCCGGATAACATTGGGGAGGAAGGACGCGGGGGAGAGTCCGCCCTGCGCGTAACAAGCCCCTTACGGGGTCTCTGGGAGGCAGCGGCGCCTTCTCCCCAGGCCTGAAGGCCGGGGCTTCCGGCGCCGCATAAACTTGGGTGAGGATTAGAATTATAAACCAATGCAAAAAAAGGTCACGCCCGTAAAATTATACTGGCGTGGCCTTTTCTTATGTCTGCGCCCTGCCCAAAGCCCGTTGAGGCGGGTTTTGGGGAAGGCGCAGGTCTTTCAAGGGTTTTTACGCGATAAAAACCCTTAGCCAAAAACAACCTGACTGCTGGCATGACCGGCGGCCTTCCTAACAAAAAATTTGCTTTCCTGCCGGGCAGAAACGGGCAGGCCGCGAAGAGCGGGGGAAAGGAGAAACCATGACTACCGCAGTCAAAACCCAAAAACGAATTAGCGTCCAAAAGCAAGTGCCGAAATTCAGGAACTGGGGCGTGACAATGAAAGGCATAGTTGTCCGCGAAGCTAGGGAGACGTACCTGGTCAACGACTGCCGGCAGGCAGCAGACAAGGGCCTGGCGGAAGCCTGGGCTTTGAGAGAGTTTTTGCTGACATATGCTCAAGAATGCTAAGATGTTAATAGGTTATGTTAATAGGTTGATAGAAAGTATTTTTCTTGGAAACATCTTTTTAAAAACAATTTTTCTTAGAAACAATTGAAAACAGCTTAACAGACAGGAGAGAGAAAAGATGGTGTTGTTTAATTTGTCTGGGCACACCCCGCCCGGGGGGTCGGAGATTTACGAGCAGATTGTCAATATAACCATACCGAACATCCCTGTAACTAACGAAGGGATAACTAATTTTGCGAAAAAAATCTTGAAGACCTTACCGCAGTACACGATGGAAAAAGGAGAGTTTGAGGTCATTCTTCCTGGGATGACACCTCTGGCAGCGGTGGTGCTGGCCATGCTTCACGGTCAATACGGGCAGTTTCCTATAATCAGGTTTGCCGTAAGGCAGCCTAACGGGACGTTCAAGCTGTCAGAGCCTCTGGACTTGCAAGAAGTAAGGCTGGCGGCGAGGGAAGAGAGGCAAAAAGAAGGGGCGGCAGAATAGGCCGCCCAGGTAAAAAAGGGCATAAGGGCTATTTGCGGATTCCCGGCAATATGTAGGCTTACATAACCGGGAAGGAGGTCATAGACCCCACGCCTAAAGGCGGGGGCTTGTAGGAGGAAATCTTACAAGTACCAACTTTTAGGCGGAAAGTTGCTCTACAGGGCAGCGCTATGACCACCCTGAGCGCCTGAGCCGAAGGACAAGGCAAAGAAGGCGCTACGTTATCCAGGCCAACAGGCTCGGGGATGCTCTTCCAGTCTCCGGCAGGCGTTGCCGGCGGTTAAACAGCGAGCGGGGGTGTAAGCGAGCAGTGCCGCCGGCGCAAAAAGCACGGATAACATTGGGGAGGAAGGACGCGGGGGAGAGTCCGCCCTGCGCGTAACAAGCCCCTTACGGGGTCTCTGGGAGGCAGCGGCGCCTTCTCCCCAGGCCTGAAGGCCGGGGCTTCCGGCGCCGCATAAACTTGGGTGAGCTTATGGGGGTCCTTGAAGTTTTGCGCCAGCTTTTAACCGTCCTGCTCCTTACCGGGCAGGTGGTGGAAGTGTGGGGCAAAATTAAGAGGACTACCTTCCGGAAGCGCACCCGCAGGTAGTCCTTGCCAAGAGCAAGAGGAATTAATCCTCTTGCTCTCATTATATGCCAGAAGGAGGCAAAAGTCAATGCATCGCGATCACTCAGTTAAAATATAACCGAAGGAGGATCGGCTCACTCACGGCGAAATATAACCGAGGGGGATGATTATTGCGTATGTCACTTAAAAGTCGCCGTGAGTATTTAAATACTATACACCAGCGCTATTGTCAGGCTAATTCCCGAGCTGAAAAATCTAAGCTTATCGATGAGGTTGTCAGCACGCTGGACTATAACCGCAAATATGCTATTCAGGTGCTAAATGGACTTCTCCTGCCGTTGGCCAAGCCACCTGCTAAGCGCAACAAGTCTTTGCTATACCCGGAGGCTATGCCGGCCATCCAGCGGGTCTGGGAGGCTCTGGATTATCCCTGCGCCGAACGTCTGCAGCCAGTTCTCCTTTCTACAGCGGAGCTCCTGGCTAGCCACGGTGAACTTGCCCTTACACCTACGGTGCGAGAACAGCTGGCAGAAATCAGTCGTTCTACTTTGGCCAGGCGCTTGGCTAAGTGGCGTTCACCTAAACCTAAATTCTCCCTGGCTAATCAAAAGCGCCTCTCCCGGCTCCGTTCGGAGATCCCCATCGCTCATTACGATTGGCAGGAAGACCGGCCTGGGGCTCTGGAGATTGACCTGGTGGAGCACAATGGCGGTGCAGCCATCGGCCACTTCGGTTATACCTTATCTGTTGTTGATGCTGTTTCCGGTTACAGCCGCCGCCGGGCCCTGCTGGGTCGTGGCCAGGCGGGTGTTCTTCGCGAGCTGAAGCTAATCCTCTCGGAATGGCCTTTTCGCCCCTGGGGCTTGCATTCAGATAATGGCAGCGAATTTCTTAATGACCAGCTGCTTCGTTTTTGTAAGACGAATAATCTCACCTTTACCCGCAGTCGCCCTTACCGCAAAAATGATAATCCCCACGTTGAGCAGAAAAACCGCCAGTTTGTCCGGGAAATCGTGGGGTACGAGCGCTATGATACACCGGAGGCCATTACCTGGCTCAACAACGTTTATGCTTGCCTGGACATCTACGCCAACCTCTTTTTGCCTATGCGCAAGGTGATCGCCAAGGAGCGTCGTGGTGCCCATGTCCATAAAAGTTATGACGTCGCCAGGACACCCTTGGAACGTTTAAAGGAGGCTGGTGTTCTTGAGGTTCAGACCTTGGCTCAGCTCGAACGACAACTTCAAAATACTAGCCCCTTGGCGCTTCACAAAAAACTGGAAGATCTCATTGCTATGGGGCCTGCTAATGAAGCTGCAGAAATAGAAGCCGTTGCCCAATAACCTGTGGATATGCCGCGACTGTGGACTTGTGGACAACCCAGTTAAATTTAGTAAAAGCCGTGCCCTTTACAATCGTGCTGTTGGTAGCCTCTTGGGATATTATCCTTCACAAGGGGTTGCCCACAGGGTCCACAGCCGCTTGGACAATCCTTCGCTTCGCTGCGGATTGCCCACATATCCACAGGCTCGACGACTATGGAAAGGAGACGATGATGAAGAACTATTTCCAGTTATTAACTCTTTAGGGTTAGGTTTTTATTTGAGTGAGCTACCCGCCTTCGGTTAGGTTTTTATATGGGTTGACACGTGCATGCAGTAGGAACAGTTTTAAGATTGCTCTGCATGATAGCGGCTTTAGGGTACGGTATAAGACTGGTCGCGGCCTATTTTAACAGGGAAGGAACAGAGAAAAGAATAGAGTACGGTATCTGGGTATTAATCTTTCTCACGCTAGGCTTACATTGAGGGGGCCATAAATGAAGCTATAAAAAGGCCGGCAAAATTGGCTCCGTAAATTTCCGACAAAAAAGATGGTCCTATAAAAATGGACTGAGGAGGCAAAAAAGATGCAAGACCAAAAAATAATCTGGACGACCAAAAAAGAGAAAGAGCTCCTGGAAGGCATTGCGGGGCTCATGAAAGAAGGCAAAATGTTAAGTCATGCAGTAAAAGAAATGGCGGAAAAGATGGGCATAAGTTACGGTTCTGCGTTGTGGAGATATTACAAAGATAAGAGAAGGCACGGGAAGACAGTCCGCGAAGCGGTCGCCGAAGTAGTCAATGCCGAGGTTTCTTTAAAAAAACACGAAACTGCAGGCGGGACAGCGGCAGCCGGCGGTCCGACCGAAACGACTGCAGGTGCTGCCGGGGCCGGCGAAATTACCGGCAAAACGGCAAAAAACGCGGAAAACCAACAGGAACTGCCGTCACAGGTCCAGGAGTTTCCGAGCTTAATGATGCGGCAGTGGACGCTGGAAGAAGATGCGGTGCTTCTACAGGGCGTAGCAGAAGGGAAAAGTTTTGACGAGATAGTTAAAGATTTGCCGGGTAGGACTGTCGGCGCCGTAAAAAAGCGTTACGAAAGGTTAAAGCACAAGATTGGCGCGCAGGCCCAGGCCAACGTGCAGAAATATAAAACCTATAACCAGGTTGACGCCCTGAATATGGCGTACAAGTTTTTGCGGAAAGAAAGCCGGACGACCGGCGACGGGCGGCTGGACTACAAGCAGATCGAGCGCATAGCCGCGTTGACGGGGCTGCCGTATGCGAAGGTTCTTTCGCTGTGGGGCGCCGTCAACCGCCCGGGATTCTGGTCTATTGTTGAACTGCATAAACTGGAGGACATAGTGGACAGCCAAAAAGTCGAGATTGAGGCTTTAAGGCGGGAGCTGAAAGAGCGCGCCGAGGCGATGGACAAGTACGTGAACAGGGCGGAGAAAGTTAAGGCCGCGCTCAGGGCCAAGCTGGCGGAAGGCCGGGAGGCCCTGGCGGAACAAGAAAAACAGTACAAAATTCTGATGGTCTTGACGAGGACGTTGCAAGATTTCGCGCGTTCAATGAAGAGCTGGGCAAACGATTATGATTTTAAAATGGCGACGCAAATTAACTTAGATTAATTCAACAAGCGATAAGCAAACAAATGCGCCAATCTGGTTTCCGGGCAGGGATAAAACCCTGCCCGGGGCATTTGTCAGGGCAGGATAAGTCAAAAACTAGGATCAAAATCTAGAAAGGGATGCCCGAAAAATGCAGGGTACAATCAAAAAAGAGGCGGCCGGCAGGGCCGTCTTAATCGTTTTGTACGAGGGCCTAAGCAATAAATTTGTCCGTTTCAGGCAAGAACTGACGGGCATTTTAGAGAGCCCGGAAGCAGCCTTCGAGCGCATGAGCGACTGGCTGGAAGAAAAGAAAATAGCTTTCTGGGTAATGGTAACAGCCGTTGTATACATAGCCGCCCAGATAATCAGGGCGGTTTTGCGCTAAAAAGCTAAAAAATAAGGCTCCAGGAAAGGAGAGCGGGAAAGATGCCAGAAAAGGTGTTTGACATCAAAGACAAGGTAGCTGTAACCGGTGTTGTAACTGGTAGTGAAGGGAAATTTTTAGGGCAGTTATGTTGGTACACGGTCCACGACAGCGTGACGGTGACTCGGGAAGAGCTGGAAGAGATGTTCCGGCAGTCGGGGGTGGATATGAGCCATCTTCCCGGTCCTGTGCGGCCGGTGGACGTGTTCCGGCGGGCTACGAGCAAGGTAGAAAAGACCGGCGTCCCGCTGGACAAGGAAAGGTCTTTGAACCTGTTAGCCCGAGAAGTGAAAAGCGATAAAGACGGCGTGGCGCGGCAGCTGGTGATAGAAGAAGTTGACAGCCGGAACGTGAGGCTGAACTACAGCACGGCGGCCACCCTGCTTTACAAGCGCGACACTGAAAACGTCATCCCTGTAGTCCATAAAGACGACGCCCTGGTAAAAGAGGCGGTGGACGCGGCGCTGGCGCATTACCGGGAGCTCCTTGGGCGCTACGACGGCTCACATATCCGGCGGCTGGTGGCGAAGATCATGGCCACCATGAACCCGACGGCGGTGAGGCCGTCCGGGGGCGTGTTCTTTATCCCCGAGAAGTATAAAGACGAACTGGCGGCGCTGCAGAAACTGGTAAAAGGGTTAAAGTGCGAGTTTTACTCCGTGCCCCTGGTGGACAGTTCGGACATCAGGGATATGGTTTTTGAGAAGCTGAACGTCCAGGTGGATGATTCCCTGAAGGTCCTGGCCGAAGCGCTGAAGGGCGAAGGGCTGACCCAGAAGAAAGTGGGGGCGCTGCTTTCGGACGCGAAGGCTTTGCTGGACAGCGTGAGGGAGTATGAAGAGGTGCTGGAGAAAGACCTTTCCAATTTACGGAACAAAGTAGAGCTGGTCAAGATGCAGATGCTGTCATTGCTGAACGCTGACGCGGTGGCTTGACGGCAGGCAATTTTATACGCTACCCTTTGTTTTAGGGGGTGGCATTTTGGAACCAACAATAAAACCGGATAAAAATTTAGAAAAACTGATGGCCGATGGTTACCAGGAATATGCAGAAGAAAATAAACGAGACGCCGAAGAAGCTATCTATGCTCAGTCCGAGGTAATAAGAAACCGGGAAGATTACCTGGAAATAATGGGCTGGCTAAAGATATCCGAACGGACGTTATCCGACTGGGACAACGAAGAAGATGCCGGATACGATAATTACTGAGCGCAGGCGGGGTTAAAAAAAGCCCCGCCTTAGCTTTCCTTGAAAGGGGAACAAAAAATGGACCTCATCCAGAAATTCAATGCCGTAAAAGACTACATGAACTCCCGCTTTCTGCAGCGGGAAGAAATCATCGACGGGTGCCTGACGGCCCTGGTGGCCCACCAGCACGTATTGCTTTTGGGTCCCCCGGGAACGGCCAAGACGCAGCTGATATCGGAGCTAGGGGCCTGCATCGACGGGGGTTTTCATTATCACTGGCTGATGACGAAATTCACTACACCCGAAGAGGTATTTGGGCCGGTTTCGCTGGCCGCATTGGAAAAAGACAGCTACCGGCGGGTGACCGCAGGGAAACTTCCGGAAGCGACGACGGCCATGCTGGACGAGGTTTTCAAGTCCAGCTCGGCTATATTGAACTCCTTATTGACGATTATCAACGAGCGAAGGTTTTACAACGACGGTGCAGTGATGGAAGTGCCGCTGATAACGCTTTTCGGCGCGTCAAACGAAGTACCGGAAGGCGACGAGGAAGCGGCGCTGGCGGCCTTTGCAGACCGGTTTTTGTTGTGGTACGTAGTTAACTATCTGGAAGAAGACGGCGCCTTCGCGAAGATGCTGCAGTTAAGCGGGGGAAGCCCCCGGCCGGCCGTAACGGTGGAGGAGATCAATGCCGCCGGGCAGGCGGCGGAGCAGATACCGGCGGGGAGCGAAATAATCGACGTGCTGGTGAACCTGCGGCGGGCCCTCCACGATGAAGGCATAACAGTGTCCGACCGCAGGTGGCGGCAGTCTTTGTCATTAGTCAAGGCGAAGGCTTTTCTGGAAGGCGGGGACAAGGTGGAAGTTATGCGGGACATGAAGATCCTGCAGCACGCCCTATGGACTTCGCCGGAGCAGAAGAACCTGGTGCAGAAGATAGTCCGCATGACGGTGGATCCTTTCGGGCAGGAGATCGCCGAATGCATGGACGAGGCTAAGGAAATCTACGAAAATACCATCAAAGCCAACGATGCTCCCGCCGGGGCTGAGGCGAATAAAAAATTCAAGGATATAATGGCCCGGCTGGAAGATTTGAAGAAGCGCGGGGCTGATATAGATAAACAGTACAGCAAAGTGCAGGAATACAACAAAGAAATTCTGGCTAAATGTTTAGGTCTTAATTTTTAAAAGGATTCCGGAGTGGACGTGCACCTGGGAAGTTACGGCTGGTACAGTTTTTTCCGATTGACACTGTTTTGCTAAAAGGAGTTGGAAATAATGTTAAACCGGGTAATACTGATTGGCCGTCTTACCCGTGACCCCGAGCTGCGGTATACGGCCAACGGGGTGGCGGTAACGACCTTTACCCTGGCCGTAGACCGAAATTACGTCAACCAGCAGGGGGAACGCGGCACGGATTTTATCCGCGTCACTACATGGCGGAAGCTGGCGGAAACTTGCGCCAACCATCTGGGCAAGGGGCGCCTTATAGCTGTTGAAGGGCGCCTTCAGACGAGATCTTACGAGACCCAGGACGGCCAAAAACGGACGGCGACGGACGTAGTTGCCGATGACGTGCGCTTTCTGGATTGGCCTAAAGACGGCCAGGCAAAGAAAGATAGTGGTTTCAGCGATATTGGCGCTGAAGTAGACTTGCCGGAAGAAGACCTGCCGTTTTAAGGGGGCTTTTTTATGGCCAAACAATCGCCCGAGACGGTGCTGAACACGGACCGCTACGACCGGCGGCTATATGGGAATATAAAAGAAAGAGCAGAAGAGCTACAAAAACTGGAGGCCGAAGTGGGAAAAGAAATTCCCACGGCGGCCTCTCTGCTTCAGGACGTGTGGGCCGGGCTGTACAAAGCCCGGCCCCGGGTTTTAGAAGAAGTGCCGCCGTCGCTTAGGGCAAATCAGGCTATCATGAACGAAGTGTTAAATCTCCCGAAGTTTGAAGACCTGCGGCAAGGCACGAGGTTAGACGAATGGTCTTCGGCCCTGGGGACGATGGCGATTGGCCCCGAGGTCACAAAGTTCATCCCGGAAGAAATAAAAGACGCCGCCAGGTACGAGCAGGAGGCGCAGAAGCTGCTGGATCAAGCCCAAGGGCTAGACTTAGCGGCGAGCGACCTCGATGCTGCAGGGCAAAATGAGCAGGCGGAAGGGTTACGCCAACAGGCCCAACAGTTAAATCAGCAAGGGCAGGAGTTGATGGCGCAGGCTGAAACCATAGCCAACAATGCAGTAAACAAGATGAAGACGCGCCAGGTAAGGTTAAATGTAGGAAAGGCCTGCCAGGAAACGCAGGAGAACCTGGAAAACGCGCGGGCTTTCAGTTGGGGGACGTCCCCGGGGCAAGCGCAGGTATTAAAGAGCCAGGACAAATTTACTCTGGCCAGAAGGTTGACTCAGGATTACCGGCTGCGGGCGATAGCCAAATTAGCCGGGAGGCTAAGCCGGATAGCCCTGCACAAGAGAAAAACCCGCAAGCGGCAGCTCCCGCTTGAAAGCACAGGCATAATGCTTGGAGGCGACCTTTCGAGGGTCCTGCCTTCAGAGTTAAGTCTTTTGTCCCATCCCGTGTTGAAGAAAGATTTTCTGCGGCGGTATGCCGAAAGGAAGCTGCTTCAGTACGAGTTAAGAGGGCACGAGAACGAAGGCAAAGGGCCTGTAGTATGCTGTTTGGATTCATCAGGCAGCATGGAAGGCCGGCAGGAAATATGGAGTAAGGCGGTAATGCTGGCGTTGTTCCAGATAGCCGCCAGGGAAAAGAGGGCGTTTGCCTGCATACATTTCGGGTCGAGGGATGAAATTAAGGTTTTTGAGTTCCCCGAACCGCGCAAAGCGAGCCCGGTGGATGTAGCAGAAGCGGCAGCTTTCTTTTTTGGCGGGGGCACGGACTTTGAGATGCCGCTAAAGAAGGCCCTGGAGATAATGAAGAAATCGACGTATAAGAAAGGGGACATAGTGTTTATCACCGACGGCGAATGCATGGTAAGCGACAAATTCATTCGCGAGTTTAAGAAAGTGAAGGCGGAAAAAGAATTTAGCATGTACTCGGTGGTCATCAACGCGGACCCTGGGGGCGTGACGCCATTCAGCGACGGGATAGCGATGTTTGACGGTAAAGACGATGCGGGAGTCGTGGAAGTTGTTTTCGGGGGGAGATAGGATGGCGGAACCGGTAATCCACGTTTATGCTCAGGAAATCTGGCATGACGATGCGTATATAGCAGTAAACAGGGAAGGGCTGCTGGCGTTAAAAAAGGCGATAGAAACCGCTTTAGAAATTGGTTCATGCGAGATATGCGCTTTTACGGCCGACGGAGAAGGATTCAGCCTAGAAGTCCTGCTGGTAGAAGGCGACTTAAGGAAAGGCGAATGGGTGAATATAGCGATGCCCTACACTGATGAGCTGGCTTCCGAAAAAAGACCGGACGCTTTGTGGCCGGCAGTTCTGGCGGAAATGTCAAAAACACGGTAAAAATTTTTAAGACCAGCGGCAGGGATAAGTTTCTGCCCTGCCTTTTGCGAGGGGAAGAAAAAGTTCTGCGCGTAAAGGAGTGAAGTTTTTATGTTAGCGCTGGTTGACGCAAAAACCGGCCGTATTATCAAAAAACATAAAGGCAAGACCCTGCTGGAGTTTTTGGAAAATGATTGGGGCGGATGGTATCCTTATTACATGGATGGGCGTTTGCACACGACTTACGAGGCAAGAGGGTCCTTTTTTGGCTGCGTGGACGAGACCAAATATTGGGTGGAACTAACCAACGAACCGAATTGATATAAAGACGGAGCGATGTTGGCAGGGGGTTTCTACCCTGCCTTTTGCGAGGGGAAATAAAGGCCCCGCGTAAAAGGGAAGGCAGAAGCTTTTGCGGGATAGCACATGATGCTTTTCTGCAGCCAAAAACAATATCCATATCCGCAAAGAAAGGAGCGGGAGAAATGGAAAATCAAACAATAGCCCTGTCCTGGAAGGAGCGGCTGAAAAGCAGAGCGGTAAAATTCATGCTGGACAGGTACAACAAGATATACAAAAAAGGGGGATATGTGCTTCAGAAATGCTGTAAAGAGACGCTTAAGGACTATTTGCTGGAGTTCCTGTGGAACGAACCGGAGATATTCCGGCTGGTGTTTTTAATTTTACGCATGCATTATCACTTACGCCGGCTGGTTAGGGCTGTAGGCAGAGCAGTTCTGCCGCCTTTGCTGCCGGTGATTCTGCTGCCGAAGGAGAGAAGGGCATGACTGCATACCGCTGTTGCGCCTGCAACAAAAAAGTCCAGGAACTGTGCCTGGCAAAAAGCCCGCAGGATGGTTGTTTGCCGGTGTGTCCTGACTGCTTTAAGGAAATAGAAGAAAAAGGAAAGAATTATTTAACCGAAATTCTTGATGGATATTTAAGAAACAAACCGCACTCTGGACATATCACCAGGCTGGAAGTATGCATTGCCTTGTGGGAAGCAGGTTACCCGAAAGAAAGCGAATTGCAAGAAACAATTAATAAACCCTCCGGGAACACTTGGCAGGCGGTCGTCGATGCTTTGGGAAAAACCCGGGCGGAGCGGCTGGAAAGACTTCTGCTTACGGGCATATCTCCTCTAGTGGCCGCCGGAATGATTAACGGCAATGAACCGCAGTCGTTCTCGCCGGCTTATTTAAAGGGCAATAAAGCGGAAAGGGATGCCATTGCTGTCGTAAAGAAACTGTTTTCTTTTCCTGATGATTTAACCCTGAAAGTAATCAAAAATGAGCTGAAAATAGATGAAGCAAAAAAAATAGACGAAGAGCGGGAAACATTGAGGCGGCAGCAGGAAAGCTGCCGCCTGAAATACCTTGAAAGCTTTTTAGAAAAACATGGCGTAATCGATGCCGCGGCAGTAGCCAGGAAGCTGCTTGCCAGGGTCCGGGAAGCGGCTTCCCAACCCCTGCCGCAGTGGGAAAACGTAAAGAAACTGGAGAAGATGAAAGAAGAGAAAAAGCTGGCTTGGGAATTTTTAACTGCCCTGGACGCCGCGGCGCTGGATGCCGGACCCGGCGCCGGGGAAAAATTCACGCTTGCTGCCATAAATTTCGGCGGCTGGAAAGATATACGGCGCTGGGCACGGCTGCTGGTAGAGGCAAAAGGCGATATAGCAAGCAGGAGAGAATTCGAAAAGGAAAAGGCCGTGGCCAGGCGCGAGGCGGCAGCAAAGGAGAAAGCCAGGAAGGCCGCTGAAAAGAAGGAAAAGGATATCGCTCATGAAAAAGAAGTCGTAAAGGCGGTAAAGAACAGGCTGCTGGAGTTGGGAATCGAGGAAGCCCTGACGTCTGAGAAATACCGTCATTTGTTGAAGATGCTGCCGGACGAATACGGCGATATTTTGCGACTGCGTTATACGTATGAGCTCTGGGGGATAAACGGCCTGGAGCCGGGATGGGCAAAAGAACAGCCCGGACCCGAAATCCGGGAGTGGCTGCAGGATAAACTATCTGACGACGTGCTTGCGGAAGCATGGCACGACAGGTGGGTGACGGCAAAGACCATAGCCACCGAGTTAGGTATTTCCGAAAAACGTGCCAGGGAGGTTATGGAAGCCGTCGGTTATATAGAGACGGAAAACCCGCATTATTCCTTGACGGGGCCGATGAAGTTGTCCCGCTTAAACGCCGTTTTAAGATGGGCCGACCAAAATAAAGAAAAAATCGATACATGGGCTGGGGCGAGCCGCCGGGCGAAGGAAGCTGCTGCGGCACGGTTCAGGGCCATGGTGGAAGAATTGAGAAGCATTCCGGCAAAGATTGCCCACATGACGAGTGACCCCGCCCCTCTGGTATGTTTCTGGCTTACGCTTTTAAACCGGGCTGCCAAGTCCGGGGAAAGGATTTTGTATGAATTAAAGGACAGGACGCTGCGCGAACTGGTCGAAGCCGGTATGCCCCACGATTTAAGATATCTGGAAGGCGGGGACAAAGAAGAAAAGGTCTGGCTCTGCGACAGGTGCCGCGAGGAGGCGGCGGAGATGGGCATGGGTCCGCTGGATTATATTGAGCTGATTGGGCCGTGTCCTGAATGCGAGATAAAGCCTACCCGGCCCAGGTATTACGATTTGTACAGCCTGGTATTTGCATTTGACGGCATCGGCAAGTTCTGCTACCACGTGCCCTATGACATCGGGCGCAAATACCTGCCGGGCCCGGCAAGCATACCGGCAAATAAAAAGGGTGTTCGGGGAGAAGAAGGTGCCTGGACGTTTGGCCGGCCACTTAATAAAATTGAGCGAAATGCTTTCGGGTTGGAAGAAATCAAAGAAAATCTGCTGCGTTCGCTTGACAATCTGCGTAACATCCGGCAGCTTTCTCAAGTATCTGGACAAGTATCTGGACAAGTATCTGGAAAAGAAGCTTTAACGCTTTAGCGAGGAAAGGATAATGCAATGCCGAGAAACGTTTATACTTTTGAGCGTGACCTTGGTGTGCCTATGAGCCAGGCGCTCACGCCGGAGGAACAGACGCGCGTAAGGATGTTTTTGCGGGCCCTGGTGACATTTGCGGGGAAGTCCCCGGGGAAAAAGATAGACATTTGCGCCTTCATGCGAGAGTGGCGAAAGCTTGTATCAGGAAAAGTAAAAGCCGGGAAGAACCGGAACCAATGGACCGAAGAAGAGGACTGGCTGCTGTTGAAATTGAGGGAAACAGGGATAGGCTGGGAAGAAATAGGAGAACAATTAGGCCGGACGGTTACTGCCTGCAGGGAAAGGCATAACAGGCTCAGGCGGCTGGGGATGAAAACAAAAAATAAGCTGGAAGGAGCGGTTTAATAATGCCTGGAACTAAATATCAGTATCGCGGTCCTGTAAAAGTTTTTAGCATGGTGACGCGGCGGAGGCAACGAAGCGATAGCCAGCCGGGGCAGGACCAGCCCGCCTTAAATTAAAAGGGGGTTTGTGGTAAATGATAGAACTAAGAAAATGGGATTGTTATAGTTGCTTTTATTTTTTTTATGTCGAGTGCGATGCGGATGAATATCCTTCTTATTGTCCTTATTGTGGATCAGATAATATCAGAAAAGATAATCAAGCACCTACAGTTAAAGCCTGAATAGAAAGGCAGCGGCGCAGAAGGCGACACACCCCGCCTGCCCTAAAATAATAAAGACCAACAAAAGAAAGGAGAATTTTTCTTGGCAAAGAATACAAGCGAACAAAAAGCAGGCGATATTATCAACAAAAGCAGCATGCTCTACTGGTGGCCTCTGGTCAAAGATGTCCCTGTCCCCAAGCCGGAAACGGTAGTGGTGGAAACGGGATACCTTACGCTGGCGGGGATGCTCGAAGGGAAACCACTACCGGATAATGCCCGCAAGCAGGCGCTGGCTGCAGTGAAACAGCTAGGATACCCACTGTTTGTCCGCACGGATCAAGCGTCGGGGAAATTTGATTGGAAAAACGCCTGCTTTGTGGAAACCGAGAAAAGTCTGTTCAAAAACATTTATAACGTCGTGGAATTTAACGAGCTTGCCGATATGATGGGTCTTCGGCCGGAAGCCCTGGTGTTCCGCCGATATATTCCTCTGGAAGCGGATTTCAGGGCTTTTTACGGCGGCATGCCGGTAGCTAAGGAAAGGAGATACTTTGTCCGCGACGGGAAAGTGGAGTGTCACCACCCGTACTGGATAGAAGACGCGATAGGCAAGTGGTGGCGCCGGGCGAAAGAACTGGCTGTGGTAAGGCCGGACAAAATAGAGCCCCTGCCGGATAACTGGCAAGAGATTCTTGCCGGGATAAACAAGGAAACGCCGGAGGAAATCGAGCTCCTGGCCGGTTATGCGGAAGAAATCGGTAAAGCGATAGAAGGCTACTGGAGCGTCGACTTTGCGAAGGGAAAAGACGGCGTTTGGTATTTTATTGATATGGCCGAGGGAGAAAAATCCTGGCACCCGGAATGTCAGTATAGAAGGTCAACAAGGGGGTCTTAAAAAATGATCCTAATTACCCACGACGACCTGGACGGCGCCGGATGCGCCGTGCTGGCAACGGCGGCCTACGACAAAATACTGGTATATATTTGCAATTATGCTGCAGTCAACGATACGGTTCTGGATGTCCTATCCGGGCCGGACGAGATACTGATAACGGATATCTCCGTTAGCCCTGAAATAGCGGAAAAGATTGACAGGCGCGGCAGTGTTAAGTTGTTCGACCATCACAAGACGGCTGCCTGGCTGAACAGGTATCCCTGGGCCAAGGTAGACAGCTCTTGCTGCGGGACGATGCACCTTTTCAATTATCTTTCTCAAAGCCACCGCAGGCTGAAAAAATACCAGGACTTTACTGCCGTAGTCAACGATTATGATCTGTGGCTGCATAAAGACCCGCGTTCGCGGCAGTTAAACCGCTTGCATTATATTCTAGGTCCCCATCGTTTTATAAAGCGATTTTCTGCCGACGGCCGGGTTAGGTTCAGGCCGGAAGAAAAATTGCTTCTGGATTTGGAAGAAGAAAAGATACGGGAATACCGCGCGATGTTAGCGGGTTACGAAGGCGTAGACCGGTACGGCAACAAATATCTCTTTGTTTTTGCGGAGCGTTACGCGAGCGAATTAGGGAAATTTTTGTTAGAAAAACATCCCGATTACGGCTACGTTATGATTATTAATGCCCGCCAATACCCGACCAAAGTTAGTTTGCGCAGCCGCGGGGATGTAGACGTGGCGGCAATCGCCAGGGAGTACGGCGGGGGCGGCCACAAAGCCGCGGCCGGGTTTGTCGTAAAAGAACCTGGTTACCGCGCTCTGGTGCAGGGATGGGCCAGGGACACCAAAAGTTAAGGGGGAAAAGCCAAATGTTTTTCAACTCGCTTATCCTGAAAAATTTCAAAGGGACCCCCTGGGCCAGTTACGAATTCGGTCCCGAGACAAAGATATACGGCGACAACCGCACCGGGAAGACGACGATAGCCGAAGCTATCGTTTTTGCTTCACACGGGACCAATCTAAACGGTTCCAACCGGACGGAAAATTTCATCATGCAGGGGGCCAAGAGCGCCGACGTGACGCTTAGGTTTACTGACGATACCGGCAAACAGCATACAATAACCCGTGCCAGGGGGAAGCAAAAGCAGTTATATTTAACCCTGGATGGCGCGGATGCAACCCAGGAGAAGATGGAAGAGATAATCGGCCCCAGGAAGCAGTTCATGGCCGCTTTCTGGCCGGTATATATTTTGGGCATAGGCGATTCTGAGGCCAGGGAGTTTTTCGTGGAGCTCCTGCCGAAGATTCCTCCAGAAAAAATCCTGGAGAACATGGACGATCCTTTCAGGGAGGCATTAACGGGGTTTAACCTGAGCGACCCGCAGAAACTCGCGGGGCAAATCAGGGACGAGATAAAAGCCGTCGAGAAAGAGATAGCCAAACTGGAAGGGGCTCTGGAAGAAGCGCAAAAAATTGCAGGCCAGGCCGTGCCGGATGAAATCGACATAACGAAACTGGAAGAGGAATACAGACGCCTTGATGCAGCCCTTCAGGGCAGCCATAAAGACGAGATAACGATGCTGGAGCGCGAGGTTGCGAAGTTGGCCGGGGAATACCAGACACTGAAGAGGCAGTACGAATCGCTGTCTCCAACCTGGAAGCCCGGCGATATTTGCCCAACGTGCGGGCAGGTGATCGGGGAGGAAGTCATAGAAAAAGCCGCAAAAGCCGTAAACGTCCAGAAAGAGGCGATAAAAGAGAAGGCGAACGCTGTCGCGGCCAGGGGTAAGAAGGCCCAGGCGGAACTGAAGGCGCTTAAGGAGAAGGCCGCCCAGGACGTCCAGGGCATGGCTGCGAGGCGGGACGAACTGCTTAAGGAGATAACGGCGGCCAGGGAACAAAACGCCGTGAGGATGAATATCCTCCGGGCGAAAGAAAAGGCGGCGGAAAATGTCACCGCATACCAGGAGCAGTTAAGGCAGGACCGGGAAGCCCTGGACAGGATGCGGGTAGAGCTGCAGGCCGTAGCCCAGTACACGGCGAAGCAAGCCGAGATGATGTCTGAGGCGCTTGTCGCTCATTTTAAAAAAGCAAGCGTCAATTTGTTTGAAGTAGTCAAGAGCACCGGCGAGGTAAAGCCGGTGTTTAAACTGCTTTACGACGGCAAGCCGGTGCAGGTGCTTTCTACTTCGGAAAAGGTAAAGCTGGGCCTGGAGATATCGGCTGCGGTTAAAGAATTAGCGGGCAAAGAATGGCCTACCTTTGTGGACAACGGGGAGAGCATAACGGAGTTTGAGGCCCCGCGGGGGCAGTTTTTTGTGGCGAAGGTTGTGGAAGGGAAAGAGCTGGAAGTAATTTGTGCGGACGCCCAAAGAAGCGCCGCATGAGAACAAAAACCTGAAAGGGGAAGTTTAGAATGCCCTATTACTCCAGCATTGCCGGCCGGGTACGGATGACCAAAGAGGCTTTCGAAAAATTTTCCAATGAGGCGGTAACATCATCAGGTGGAACTAAAGCTCCTGTTGAAAAGTACCTTGATATGCTGGACTACGAAGAAAACTCTCAGATAGTTATCCTGGAACGCAGCGGCTACGGTTATTACGACGAGCAGGTGGTAGAGCTGCTGGCGAGATATAAAGATCTGCCGGGGATAGACATGGTGGAATACACCGGCGAAGAAGGCAGCGACTTCGGCCGGTATTACGTTGACGTAGGCCGGTGGTGTTACGTTGCGGCGGAACCGCCCCCGCCGCCGAAGTTAGAGGAATTCTGGTATTATGTAGAAAAACGCAAATAGCAGTGGGTTTGCCTAAAAATAAGCCCGCAGGGGTCTGCCGGCAGTGCAGGCCCCCGCGGATAATATCTGCGGTAGGGACGGGAAGAAAAAATGAGGATAGCTATCACCGGAGCCCATGGCGTAGGAAAAAGCACCCTGGCATTGCTGCTTGCTACGGAGCTGCAATTGCCTTTAATCGAAGAAATCGCACGGGTGGCAGCCGAAAAGATGGGTTACACAAATACGCGGGATATAATTGCGGCCGGTTTAATAGACAAGCAAAGGTTCCAGGAAACAATTTTGAGCTGCCAGATTAATACTGAGTTCAGGTATTACGCAAACGGCTTTGTAGCGGACAGGTCGGTGCTAGACGTCGCGGCTTACGCTGCCTGGTACAAGTTACCGGAAGCCAGGGATATGCGCAAAAACGCCGTAGAATACGCCAGGAGGAATTACGATTTAATTTTTTATATTCCCCTGAGCGATATGCCGGCGGAAGACGACGGGTTCAGGTTGACAGACCGCAAGAGCCAGGAGCAGATTGATGCTTTGATCGGAAAAATGACGGGCAAACTCAATAACGTGGTAAAGATTTCGTCCCGTACGCCAGGCGAAAGGCTTGGAGAAGCTTTGACCTGGGTAGGGACGTTGCGCCGGCTGCGGGCGATCCGTCCCGGCGAAATGATAAATGATGTGGCCATTTTGGACCAGTATGTTTAGAATGCGAAGGAGGTGTGGTCATGGAAATCACTAAAAAGCAAGCAATGGCTTTTGTCCATGCGATTTGCGGATGGGAAGAAATTGCCGACCAGCAAAGCAGACCAAAATCCTCCCATGCTTGGACGCATCTCGAAGCGATTCTGGGACACGGAAATGTGCCAGTAACCTGGGCGTTGTATTCTGGCAGTAGTGAAAATACAAAGCTACGCAGGTTTGCGGAGTATTTGATATGCGTAGGAGAAAAGTTATTAGAGATAGCACAAGATGAGACAGTTGGATAATTAATGCACATCCCAAAGAAAATGCGAAAGGAGGTAAAGGATTTGAAGACAATAGACATTATTAATGAACTTTTAGAATTGCCCACGGAAGAAGATATTATTTGCAGGCTAAAAGAACTGAAAGAGTTAAATAAACAAGATAGTGGAGATACACATTCCAAAGAAGAGACACATTATGTTTAAAATGTGAAGGAGTGTTTTAAAAATGAAAAGCTGCTGGGATTGCAAATATTACGATGGACTTTGTTGTATGTATAACTGCAAAGCAGAAGCCATTCTTGATGGGGAAGAAACGGCCAAAAATTGCCAGCATTATACAATTGGAGAATATAATCCTGATGAGTTAGAAAAAACCGGCTACAAGTAGTAATTCTGCAGGGCCTGCGCCCTGCCCGGGCTTCAGGAAAAATGCCTGAAGCCCGGGGAGGGCACAAGTCTTTCAGCCGGCGGTCACGTGATGCCTGCTAGCAGCTAAAAACAGTTTAAAGGCATTGTAGTATTATATCAAAAATGGTATAATGGTTTTTACGGAGGAGGCAAACTTAGTGGGGGGTAAAATATCGCGTCAGGATATAATTCAAAGATTGTCTTCTCTTCAAAGAACAATATTTACTGATGAGGTATTGAATTACCTTTGCAACCAAACAGCCAAAGAAGCATCTAAAATAATGTGGATGATACGGCTTTTGGATGAAGAAGGATTGTCTTTGCCAGATAATTATCTTCACCCCCCCCATTCCGCGCTGGAAGCCCCGGCCTTCAGGCCTGGGGAGGAAAGCGCGGTTGATTTTTCCAATAAAGAATGCTAAACTTAAAACATGAAACGAACAAACGTTGTCCGGCTTATCCCCGACAAGAATACTAGACCCGTGCTTAAAATCATGGGCGACAGGTGCGCGGCACTCTGGAACGCCGCCCAGTACATGATGCGGCAGGCGTTCTTCCAGGGCTTACCCGTCCCTTCCTATGCCAAGCTGTGCGAAAAATTCCAGGACCACGACACATATAAAGCCCTGCCCTCCGACATGGCGCAGGAGATTTTGAAAAAAGCACGCCAGTCCTGGAACTCGTTCTTCGCCTGCCTGCGGCTCTACCGGAACGGTAAACTGGAAAACAGGCCGCGCATACCCGGTTACTGGAAAGACAGGAAATCCGGACAGCGTTTCTTTAAAGTAATACCCGTCAAGTCTCCCCGCTCTTATTCCTTGGCGGCCAGGTCCCTTTCTGTAACCCTGCCGGCCGACCTGCGCGGCAACGGTCGATTGGTTATCCCCGCAAGAGGCGTCCTCAAGTTTTCCGGCAA
>NZ_JAXGFQ010000032.1:0-31643 GCF_051020825.1 Moorella naiadis (nom. illeg.) | reverse complement strand
GCCTGGCCGAAGGCGCTTTTGGGCAGCACCTGCGCTTTCTGGCTTTTAAGCCAAGCCAAAAAGGCGTCCAGCACGGGTCGGCTGCGCACCTGGCGGATTTGATATCGTTCCTCTGGTGTAGCGTCTTTCAGGTCGCGCTCGATGGCAAAGAGCCGGTTGCAGTACTCCAGCCCCTCCCGGGCGGCTACGGCTGCATGGCGTTTATCTTCCGGCAGGGCCTTTAAGGCTTCGTCAAACTTGCGCCGGGCGTGGGCCCAGCAGCCGACCAGGGTGACATCCGGCAGTTCGTTGTAGCCGGCGTAGCCGTCGACGTGTAGATAACCCTTAAAACCTGCCAGGAACCGCCGGGGGTGTTTGCTGGCCCGGGTGGTCTGGTAGTCATAAAGAATGATGGGTGGGCCATCCCGCCCGGTACGGTAAAGCCAGAGGAATGACTTGGTGGTAGCTTCCCTTCCCGGTTCTCTAAGTACCTGCAGGGTAGTTTCATCAGCATGAAGGATATCTCTATTAAGCAGGTCTTCATGCAGGCGCTCGTAAAGCAGCGTTAGCCAGGTGTTCGCCCCGTGCAGCACCCAGTTGGCCAGGGTCTGCCGGGAGAGTTCAATCCCCAAACCTTTAAACTGCTGCTCCTGGCGGTAGAGAGGTAAGCCCTCCCCGTATTTCTGGTGCATGACGTAGGCCAGGAGGGAAGGGGATACCGGGCTTCCCGGCAGTACCGGGGCCGGCATAGGGGCAGTCACAACCGGGGTGGTTATTTCCTCCCGCTCGCAATGGCGGCAGGCATAGACGTAGCGCACATGTTTAACCACTTTCACCTGGGCCGGGATGACCTTAAGCTCCTGCCGCACCTCAGTGCTCATTTCGTGTAAAGGACCACCGCAGGCAGGGCAAATCCGCTCTTCCTCCGGCAGGCGATGCTCAACTACTTCTACCGGCAGGCCCTCCAACTCTATCTCCCGGCGGCTGCTCCCTTTGCGGCGCTGGTAGGTGATGGTCTCTAGATCCGGTTCCGCTACCTCCGGCCGGGCTGCTACTTCCGCCTCATTAAAAAGCATAAGCTGCTCTGGTAAAGGTTCAGTCCGTTCGCTGGAAGCCCCAAACTGCCGCTTCTTGCTTAAACGGAGCTGCTCCATAAACCAGTTTAGCTTAGCAGTCAGTTCGGCATTTTGTTGTTCTAGCTGGCTACACTTTTCTTCCAGCTGAACACAGCGGCTTTGTAGCTCTTCGAGGATCATGGCAGCGCTAGATTGAGAAGTGCTCATGCTTTAATGATTCGACGAAACCTGCCAAATTCCTCTAGAATAAACCACAAGGAGAAAATATTTCTTGCTGGCGATTGCTATTACAGGATGGTGCGTGCTTTCACCTCGGGATGGGCTTTAGGCTGTTCTATCGATAGGCCGTCAAGCAGCCAGCGCAACTCCCGGCGGCTGATGGTGATAGTTGCAGAATTATTTTCCACCGGCCATACGAATTTGCCCTTCTCCAGCCGGCGGTAATAAAGCCAGAAGCCGTTGTGCTCCCAGTGGAGGATCTTTAGTTTATCGTGCTTGCGGTTACAGAAAACGAAAAGGCAAGAAGAGAAGGGGTCCAGCTCGAAACCCTCCTTGACCAGCACCGCCAGGCCGTCAATGGACTTGCGCAGGTCAGTGGCGCCGCAGGCGAGATAGACCTGGTCGACGCCAGCTTCGTTTAGCATATCGCTACCAGCACCCGGATTACCTGAGATAGTAAGGCCGGATCAAAACCGGGTTTTACCTCGATGCAGGTCTTGCCTATCCTGACTAACAAGGAGTTGCCCTGATCCCCAGAAGATGGCTCCCTTATTTCTACCGGCAGCCACCGGGTTGATTGGGTGGAAAGAACGCCATTCTGGTTTTTATACTGCCGCAGCCAGTACCATAACTGCCGGGGGCTAACGTCTTCATGGGAAGCGCACCATTCTTTAACACTCTGCCCGCTGGCCTGGTATTCGGCTATCCGGGTTGCCCATAGTTCTTGCCGTTCGCCTTTGGTCATATGAAAATCTCCCTCCGTTGGTGTTCTTGAGGGAGATTTTCCTATAAATCTTGTTATGGTTCCAGGTGGGTTGAGTTTGACGCTTACGCGCCGCCGTTCAGGGTAAAGACTACATGGGTATGGGGTTCCAGGGCCGCCGCCCCGTCCACTAGGATTAAGCGCCCGGTCATACGCAGGTGGGCCAGGAGGCAATAGGCATCCGCCAGGTGCATCAGCAGGTACTTGCCCCGGCGGCCCAGGCTGAGGATCTCCCGGCCGGTCAACAGGCGGGCGAAGGAATCTGGATCAGGGGCAGCAATAACGCCAGGGTGGTGGATGGTCACCCTGGCGATTGTTTGCCCCTGGAGTTGGGGACTCAAGGTACGTTTGATGGTTTCTACCTCGGGTAATTCAGGCATTTTAATCCTCCGAAAATAGACTTCTACCGATAATGGTGTGACTGACAGTAACCGTTACGGGCTGGCGGGTACAGGTCTTCGGGCTCCGGTGGTTCGCGGCGAGCAACTTAGCGCTCAGCCTTGCTCGGCGGCGAGGGTGGCTTGACTGTCTCTGCTGGTGCCGCCTGGCGGCAGGCAAGTCATCTTAATTGGTTTACCGGGGGGCAGCCTTATAAGGTTCCAGGTCGTACCAGTTGGGGCCGGTTTTTAAATCCACCTGGAGGGGGACCTGGAGTTCCAGGGTATGCTCCATAGTCTCCTTGACCAGGGCGGCCACAGCCGGCAACTCCTCCCCTGGGACATCGAAGATAAGCTCGTCATGGACCTGGAGGATCATCCGGGTAGCCGGGTATTCTTCTTCCAGCAGGCGGGCGATCTTGACCATGGCCACTTTGATGATGTCGGCGGCCGTCCCCTGGATAGGGGTGTTCATGGCCGTGCGCTCACCGAAACTGCGGACGTTGCGGTTGGAGCTGAAGAGGTCCGGCAGGTAGCGGCGGCGGCCTAAAAGGGTGGTGACATAACCCTCCTGGCGCGCCCGGGCGACAATTGCATCCAGGTAGGCCTTAATCTGCGGGTAGCGCTGGAAGTAGCGGGTGATATAAGCGTGGGCTTCGGCGCGGCTGATGCCCAGATCCCGGCTCAGGCCAAAGTCGCTGATACCGTAGACGATGCCAAAGTTTACCGCCTTGGCGTTGCGCCGCAAGGCCGGGGTCACTTCTTCCAGGGGCACCCCGAAGACCTCGGCCGCCGTCCGAGCATGGATATCTTCACCGCGGCGGAAGGCGTCAATCATGGCCGGGTCCCCGGCGATATGGGCCAGGACCCGTAGCTCGATCTGGGAGTAATCGGCTGCCAGGAGCAAGCGGCCGGGGCCATGGGGGACAAAGGCCTTGCGCAGGCGCCGGCCCAGTTCCAAGCGCACCGGGATATTCTGCAGGTTGGGCTCGCTGCTGGAAAGGCGGCCGGTTGCCGTTACCGTCTGGTTGAAACTGGTATGCAGGCTGCCGGTTTGGGGATTGACCAGGGGCTTTAAGCCGTCGACATAGGTTGATTTCAATTTGGCCAGCTGGCGATATTCGACCAGCTTGGCGGCGATGGGATGCTTATAGGCCAGTTCCTCCAGGACGGCGGCGTCGGTAGAGAAACCGGTCTTGGTACGTTTGACCGGCGGCAGGCCTAGTTTTTCAAAGAGGATGACGGCCAGCTGCTTGGGGGAGTTCAGATTAAACCTCTCCCCGGCCAGCTCGTAGATGGCCTCCGTCAAGGCCGCCAGGCCGCCCTCCAGTTCGCTGCCCATGAGGTCCAGGGTTTCTATATCGACGGCCACCCCGTAACTCTCCATGGCTCCCAGCACCCGGGTCAGGGGCAACTCCACTCGCTGGTAGAGGTTCACCATCCCGGCCGCCTGGAGTTTGGCCACCAGTTCCCGGTGGAGGAGGCGGAGGGCAGCTGCCCGCCGGGCTGCTGCCAGCTGCAGGGCATCACCCTCCACCAGGGCCAGGTTCAGGTGTTCCAGGCAGAGTTCCGGCAGATCGTGGCGTGAGGCCGTAGGGTTTAACAGGTAACCGGCCACCATAGTGTCGCCCCCGGGAGCGGCAGTCTGGGCCCCGGCATTACCCAGCCACACCAGGGCCGCCTTGGCGTCGTGGAAAATAGGGGCGGCCCGGAGGAGGGGCGCCAGGGTCCCGGCCAGGGCGGGAGCCGGCATGCCGGCAGTACCCAGAACGGCTACGCCACTCGCCCAGGCCAGCCCCAGGGCCAGGGCTTCCGCCTCCAGGTAGTTGGGGCTATTTAAGACCAGCTCCAGGGCCACCTCATCTTCCCTGGCCAGCTTTGCTACCAAGCTCGCCAGGTCGTCCAGGCTGCCCAGGGTCAGGGGTTCCGGCAGCTCCAGGCCCTGGACGGTTGCCGATGCCGCCGGGGCCTGCCCTTCCTCCTGTCCCATGGCCCGTAAAACATCCTTAACCAGGCTGTTAAACTCCAGTTCTTTATAGAGGGCCAGGACGGCTTCATAATCCGGGGGCCGGTTGCAGCAACTGGCCAGGTCAAGGGTGACCGGGGCCTGGCGGTCGATGGTGGCCAGGCGCCGTGCCAGGCGCGCCTGGTCGGCGTAAGTCACCAGGTTTTCCGCCACCCGGCGGCCCTTGGCCTCGCCGGCATGGGCCAGGACCCCCTCCAGGTCGCCGTACTGGCGAATGAGCTGGACGGCCGTCTTCTCCCCGATGCCGGGTATCCCGGGGATATTGTCTGAGGCATCGCCCATGAGGGCCTTGACGTCAATTAGCTGCTGCGGCTGCAGGCCGTAAGTATTCCTGATGGCTTTCCCGTCGATGACCTCCACCTGGGAGAGGCCGCGCCGCATGAGGAGGACTTGCACCCGGTCCCCCACCAGCTGCAGGGCGTCCCGGTCCCCGGTAAGGATAATCACCTCTACGCCCGCCTCCGCTCCCTGGCGGCTCAAGGTGCCGATGAGGTCGTCAGCCTCATAGCCCTCCGCTTCACAGCTGGCCAGGTTCCAGGCTGCCAGCAGTCGCCTGGCCAGGGCGAACTGGGGTCGCAGTTCCGGGTCGGTCTCCAGCCGGGTCCCTTTATATTTATCGTACAGGTCGTTACGAAAGGTAAGCTTGCTGTGGTCAAAGGCCACAATGATATAATCGGGCTTGACCATGTCCCGGGCCTTTTGCAGCATAGTGGCAAAGCCATAGACAGCGTTAGTACGAACACCCTCCCTGGTCTGGAGGGGCGGCAGGGCATGAAAGGCCCGGTGAATGACGCTGTTACCGTCAACCAGGAGCAGTTTGGCAGTTTTGGCGGGCATTAATCACCCTTCTTTTCCATCGGACTGCCTCTATTTTATCTTTTTCCGGCGCCGGAAGCAATCGCAATTAATAAGAAAAGAGGCGCCGGTAGGCACCTCCTGCTAAAAGCCATACTTAAAAGCCGATCCAGGTAACGACTTCGTCCAGGCTCTTCCGCGGGGCCGCCGCCGGGCTTTCGGCGGGGTAACCCAGGGGCGTGACGGCGACAATTTCTTTATCATCGGGAATGGCCAGGACTTTACGTAATTCTGGTTCGTTATTCAGGGGTCCGGTCATCCAGCAGGTGCCCAGGCCTTCATTGGTGGCGGCCAGGAGAAGGTGGCTGAAGGCCGAGGCCACGCTTTCCAGGTTCATCTTGCGGGTGCCGGGCTGGCCGTGGGCCGGGCTGAGGGCGACAATGGCTACCGGCGCGCCGCCCAGGGTTTTGGCCCACTGCAGGAAGCCTTCCTGCTGAGGGTTACGCTGTCCTGCCGGCGGCATGCCGAATTCGACGATGCGGCCGTAGCTCCGGGCCAGCTCATCCTTTTTGGGCCCGTTAACCACCAGGAAGTGCCACTGCTGCCAGTTGAGACCGGAGGGCGACCAGGTGGCCATCTCCAGGATTTTGGCGATTAAATCCTTAGGTATCGGGTCGGGTTTGAATTTGCGGATGCTCCGCCTGGCCTTCATGGCGGCGTAGAGTTCCATGGCAACCATCTCCTTCTCCTTTATTTTTTCTCAGGTATATTTTTTACCTTTTGCCAGGCCATGTCAAGAGCTATTGCTTCCGGTCAGTCTTTAAGCTGACGCGTTCGGGCGGGCGGGTACAGGTTCCAGGCTCCATGGTTCTCGGCGAGCAAACTTGGCGCTCAGCCTTGTTCGGCGCCGGGGGTGGCTTGACTTTATCCCTTTAAATAACTCGTAACGGGGCGTACTACTTCTCGTTCCTGAAGTCACGTTACGACCCCATCTCGTTCACCGTCGCCTCGCCACGGCACAGCTCGAGTTTGCTTACGCCTCGAACCAGGTCGCCCTCCGCCTGTTCCCGCCAGCCCTCCTGCTAGCATGTTAATGGTTTCGCGACGGGGGCGGGTAGCCCCCTATAAGGGGCTCCACGAACCTACATAAAGTAACCCTGGGAATCCCAAACTATACTGAGGAATGCAGTAAGACTGGTTATCAACTATGGGTATTGACCTAAATGGAGGTGAAGGGATGCCACAGGAGGAGAAAAGCTGGGAGAAGTGGAAGGATTCCCTTTCCCTGGTCGTCAATCTGGGTAACAAACTGGGCCTGGAGGAAAAGACAATGAACGGGGTCGCCCTACGTATAGGAAACTGGCTGGCAGATCATATCGACCCCCTGAACCGGGAGCAAAGGGTCCTGAAGGAACTCTGGGACGTAGCCAATGAGGAGGAGCGCCGGGTCCTGGCGGCCCTGATGACCCGGATGGTGAGCGATGGCCGCCGCCAGGAGGATATGGTCCACTAAAAAAGGGAGCCGCGGCTCCCTTTTTTAGTGGCTATAGAATACGGTGCCTAGACTTCTTTAATAGCCTCGGTGGGACAGGAGTCAATGGATTCCCGGGCGCAATCCTCGGCATCATCGGGCACTTCATCGACGATGGTATGGGAGAGGCCCTCGTCATCCCAGTCAAAAACACTCGGGCACAGGTCGATACAGGTGCCGCAGGCAATGCAGAGATCCTTGTCGACGGTAACTTTCATTTCTTTTCCCTCCCAGTCGTAATCCCCAAAGCAGTAGCTATTTTTAACCGCCGGCCGTTGTTTCATACTCCCAGGGAGTTTTTTACGGCCGGGGCGGGGCGACAAATCCTCATGCCAGCCGGTTGGGTGCAGCAGTCAGGTCGCCAGCTATTTTTAGTGGGTGGCCTCTTTGGTTCGCGGCGTCTTCACCCAGGACTGGGGCTGGCGGTTCAGGGCTTTCATGATGGAAGCCGCCGTATAGGGTAACGGCAAAAAGAAACTGGCAAAGGGTAGGGCGAGAAGCTGCAAAAACCCGACGAATTGCTGCCACCAGTTAACCGGTGCCATTAAGCGGTGGAAGTGGGCATAGGCATAAAAGGTAAAGGCAAAATAGATGAATACCAGGTAGTGCAGGACCAGGCGGATCTTAAAGGGCACAATAGACGGATCAAGGCCACCGTTCATTCCCAGGATCACAATGGATAGGGGTACTAGGACGGCTCCCTGGTAAAGGAGCCACTCACCGGGACCCTTCCAGAAAAGGTTGTGGAGGAGGAGGCCCCTTTTATCCCAGGCATACTGGTAAGCGTAGCGGAATTTTTCGCAGACTTGCAGGTGACCGCTCCCCCAGCGCAGGCGCTGGCGGAAAAAGGCATAGAGGGTCGCCGGGGTCTGCTCCGTACTGAAGTAGGGGAAATACTCGGCCCAAACTCCTGACGCCAGGTAGGCCCGGACCCCTAGTTCCAGATCTTCGGTCAGGGCGCGGTGGTCATAACCACCGATCCGCTCCAGGAGATGCCGGTCAACAAAGAGGTTGGTCCCACCCACGAAGGGGAGCTTTTTCATCAATATGGGCAGGTAGATTTCGTGGGAAATGGCCTGGTAGATGGCTGCAATTTTGGTGATAATACCCAGCTGGTAGAAATTGCGCACCTGGAACACCGGTCCTTGCCAGATGCGTTCCCGCGGGTCCTGGAGCCACGACCAGGCTATGTAAAGGAGGACATCAGCCTCGGGATGGCTCTCGGCGTCATAGAAACCGCAAATGGTAGTCCGCGGGTCGACGAACTCCAGGCCGTAGTTCAGGGCCCGGCCTTTGGTGGAGGAGATGCTGTGCCCTCGCCGGGAGCCCCGGTAGCGGCCGTCAAAGTCATAAGGGACGGTGCAGTGCTTGAGCTGGGGCATCCCCGGACGGCCGGCGAATTCCTGGATTTTCGCCTCGACTACCTCCATGGTGGTGGGACCGTCCCCCTGGCCTTCGGCCCGGGCCAGGGCCTCTTTTTCATCGGTGATTACCATGATTTCATAGCGCTCATTTGGGTAGTTCAGGGAAGCCAGGTGGTCGATGGTGTTGGCAATTACTTCGGCCTCGTTACGGGCCGGGACCATAATGGTAAAGAAGGGGATTTCCAGACCCTTCGCGGCCGCTAGCTGCTGGACCTTGGCGGCGTCCAGGGGCAGGCGCTGGCGCCAGTGATACTTGGCGGCATACCACTTCCAGTAGAAATACCTCAGGAAGAGGCCGAAAAAGAGCAAATAAAAACCGACGGTAATTAAATACAGAATCTGGGCCGTACTTATCGTTTCCCAATCCATACTTGTTCCCCCAATCAGGTAATCCCTTACCGCATCCAATTATAGCATCGCCCCTGGCTTCCACCAATTGGTTACAGCGGCGGTACAAGGACGGAAAGTCCTGTTATAAGGCCCAGGAGGGAATCTACGGGGCCCCGAGTCGTCATTTCGGGCGCTAAATAACTGTTTCTCCAGCAGGCGCCGGCACGGCCTTTAGGGGCAGGCCAGATAGAGCCATACTACATTATAAAAGCACATATTGACGGCGAAATGGTAAAACAGTATAATCAAACAGAGGTGATACCTGGTGGCTGAAGTATCCCTGGCCGTGGCCTTTCTGGCTGGCCTGATCTCCTTCTTTTCCCCCTGCATTCTACCCCTGCTGCCGGCTTATTTTACTTACCTGGGTGGTTCCGCCGCCGCCGATGGTCGGGTCCAGGATCTGGATCGCTCTTTTTTAGCCGGGCGGGCGGCCCTCTTTACAGCCGGCTTTGCCCTTATTTTCATCATCCTAGGGGCCTCGGCCGGGGGGCTGGGTTACCTCCTTCAGGCCTACCGGCCGGTGGTAAACCGCCTGGGGGGAATCTTAATCATATTATTCGGTTTGCAGGTGGCCGGAATTGGCCGTCTACCCCTCCTGGCCAGGGAGAAAAGGTGGGAACTCCGGCCCCGCACTCCCGGGGCGGCCGCTTCCTTTCTCCTGGGGATGGCCTTTGCCGCCGGCTGGACTCCCTGCATCGGCCCCGTCCTGGCCTCAATTTTGATTTATGCCGGCAGCCAGGCCACCCTCCTCCAGGGTATGCTTCTCCTGGCCGTCTATTCCCTGGGGCTGGCGTTGCCCTTCCTGGCAGCTGCCCTGGCCCTGGGGCCGGTTTTACGCTCCTTGCGGAAGTTTTCCCGTTATCTGCCGCAAATATCCCTGGTTAGCGGGTTAATCCTTGTTGTTATGGGTTTGCTGGTCTTTTTCGGCCGCTTGAACGCAATAGTTTAGCAAAAGTTTAAAGGAGGAAATAATAATGCAACCGAAATGGCGGGTACCGGCCCTAATTATCCTGGTGATGGTCGCCGTCCTGGCCCTATCCTTTTTCCTGCCCCGCCGGGGCGATCAGGTCCATGCGCCGGATTTTACCCTACCGGCCCTGGACGGCAGCCAGGTGAGCCTGGCGAGCCTGAAAGGTCAAGTCGTAGTATTAAATTTTTGGGCCACCTGGTGCCCGTACTGCGTAGCTGAGATGGATGAGCTCGATGCCGCGGCCGGGAGGCTGGCTCCCCGGGGGGTGAAGGTCCTGGCGGTCAATATCATGCAGCGCGAGACCCTGGAAAAGATCAACGCCTTCCTGGGTGCTAAACCCCATAACTATATGGTTCTCCTGGATGAAGGCAGCAACGTGGCCGATGCCTATGGCGTCAGCGGTATCCCTACCACCTTTATCATTGACCGCCAGGGGCTCCTCCGCCGGGTCAAAAACGGCCCCTTGGGTCCGGGGGAGCTGGATAGCTTGCTGCGGGACCTCTTGTAATTTTTTTGCCAGGGTCGGGGACCAGGGGCTGTCGGCCCCTGCCCTAACCGTAATGGACTGACTTTTTTAGAAAAATATGAAGCTTGACAGCTCCAAACCTTTCACCTATACTCGATTTAGTAATACTATAGTTGGCGTAAGATGTGGTTCAGGGGAGCGAAAAAGAATGCGCATTTGTGGCAAACGCATCCGGGAACTGCGGGAGGAACGAGGTTATTCCCTGCAGGACCTGGCGCAGCGGGCAGAGGTTTCAGTTTCTTACCTGAGTGAGATTGAGCGCGGCGCCAAAAGGCCCTCTTTAAAAACCTTGGACAAGGTGGCCAGGGCCTTAAACCTGCCCCGGGAACAGCTCATTGAGGTCGGCAGTGAAGGCGGCCTGGCGCCGGGGGAGAGGATCCGCCTCCTGCGGGAGCGGTCCGGAAAAAATTTAAACGCCCTGGCTGAAGCGGCCGGGATCTCTGTCTCTTACTTGAGTGAGATTGAGCGGGGTAATGTCTACCCCGCCATTGACACCCTGAGAAAAATTACCGCGGCCCTGGAAGTTCCCTTGAGTTTGGTCATTGGCACCGGCGGTTCCCTAGGCCATAAAATGCGCCTGGCGCGGGAGGAGCGGGGCCTGACCCAGGCCGAGCTGGCCCGAGCCGCCGGCGTTTCGGCCGGTCTTATCGGCCAGATTGAACAGGGCAAGGTGCAGCCCTCGTTAAAAACCCTGGAGAAAGTGGGGTCGGTCCTAGATATTTCCCCCTGCTACTTTATCGCTGAAGACGCCGGGGTCGATGAGGTGCTAAACCAGATGAGCCCTGAGATCCGTCAGCTCCTCATGGAACCCCAGGTCCAGTCGGTCCTGCGGCTGATTTGTAACTGCAGCGAAGCAGAACTGCGGTTTATCCTTAACTTTATCCAGCTATACAAGCGCAGCCATTAAAGCTCTAACGGCGGTAAGCATCAGGCAGGGCCGCCCTGTGCCCAGCCGGTACCCTGTAAAAAGGCAGCGGGAAAATTATAGATGTAAATGGGCGATGAGCTGTTGCAGGGTGGTCGCCGAGTGTTGTAGGGCGGCTTTCTCCCCGGCTCCCAGGGGAATAGGCAGGATCTTTTCCCGGCCTGCGCTGCCCACCAGGCAGGGCAGGCTCAGGGCGACTTCGCCGTCGATGCCATAGAGCTCCCGGATGACGCTGGAAATGGTCAGGACACTATGCTCATTTCTGAGGATACTCTCAGTTATCCGGCTCAGGGCCAGGGCCACCCCGTAGGAGGTCACCCCTTTACGCTCGATGATCTCATAGGCCGCCTCCCGGACCTGGTGGCTGATCTCCACCCGGAAGGCCTCTTCTTCTTTGATACTATCCATCAGGTAGAATTCTTCCAGACCGACGCCGGCTATATTGGCCAGGCTCCAGACCGGTACCTCGGTATCGCCGTGCTCGCCGATAACGTAGGCATGGATATTGCGGGGATCAAAGCGGTAATGGTGGCTCAGCAGGTGACGGAAACGGGCGCTGTCCAGGACTGTACCCGAGCCTAACACCTTATTATCCGGCAAACCGGAGATTTTCCAGGCTACATAGGTGAGGACGTCCACCGGATTGGCCACCATCAGGACCAGGGCGTCGGGACAATAATGGAGAATCTCAGGCAGGGCCTGGCGGACAATGGCCGTGTTGCGGTGCACCAGATCCAGGCGGGTCTCACCGGGCTGCTGGTTGGCACCGGCTGTAAAGATTACAATTCGGGCGCCGGCACAGTCGGCCGTGCGGCCGGCATAGACCTCCACCGGCCGGATGAGGGTCGCCGCGTGGGCCAGGTCCATGGCCTCACCCTCGGCCTTGGCGTGGTTGACGTCCACCAGGACCAGTTCCTTGACCAGGGGACTGAAAAGGAGGGCAAAGGCCGTGCTGGCGCCGACATAGCCTGTGCCAATAATGGCCACCCTGGTCAAAGCCTGTATACTCATAATACCACCTCGCCTTTAGTCTTGGTTCCACTCAGGCCCTTTATGCGCTAGAGATAGAAGGACCATCCTGGGAACCCGGGGCTTTGCAAACACTATTCATCAGGGGATCTCAATAATGAACTTCAACCATTTATTGACCTTCATCAGCACCGTCGAAAAGGGAACCCTGTCCGCAGCGGCCGAAGAATTGCACCTGACCCAGCCGGCGGTGAGCAAGCAACTCCAAGCCCTGGAAGAATACTTTGGCCTGCGCCTTCTGGAGCGCCGTGGCCGGGAGGTGCGGTTGACGGCTGCCGGGGAGATCTGCTACCGCCACGCCCGCGTTATTGCCAGTCATTTGAAGCAAACCCGGCGGGAGCTGGCAGAACTCACCCGGCTGGTGCGGGGCCGCCTCCTCCTGGGGGCCAGCACCACGCCTGGGCAGTATGTCCTGCCGCGGCTCATCGGTGCCTTTCGCCGGGAATACCCCCGGGTAGAGGTCGTCCTGACCATTGCCGACACCCAGGAAGTGGTGCAGCGCCTGCAGGCGGGAGAGATCGATCTGGGGGTGGTGGGCGCCAGCGGCCGGGGCCGCAACCTCTCTTACAGCCGTCTGACGAGCGATGAACTGGTCCTGATCGTCCCACCGGGGCATCGCCTGGCCGGGGCGACTGCCGTATCGCCCACGGAATTGAAGGGTGAGCCCCTGGTTTGGCGGGAATCCGGCTCCGGAACCCGCCGCGTGGTGGAAGAGCGCCTGGCGACAGCAGGCTTTACCATCGACCCGGAACAAATCGTCATGGAACTGGGGAGCACTGAAGCAATTGTCAGCGCCGTCGAGGCCGGCCTGGGTATCTCCCTGGTGACCTCTTGGGCCGTGGAAAAGAGCGTCCAGCTGGGCCACCTGGCCGTAGTGATGCTGCAGGGGGTAGATTTAAAACGCGACCTGTACCTGGTCCGGCGCCGTGCGGATCTGAGCCCGGCCGCTGAAGCCTTCGTCAATTTCGCGGCCGACCATCCACCCCGGGGGCCGGGGAATAAAGGCTAGCCAGGGGCTTGACGCCCGGTATTGGAACAAGTATTATTAACTTAAAACTGATAACCATCTCCGAGCCGGCGGCACCTAAAGGTTGCGCCCATGGTACGCCGGCCTGGGTTCAAGCACCCACGGGGTGGGCCGGGAAACGGGCCTGCCTCCCTTTGCTCGGAAAGGAGATTCCAGGTGGCTTTTCGACGAAGAAGTCCCGGTATCCTTTGCGAGCCGGGCTTTTTTAGTTACCCCGGCGGCTGCAGGCCGCCTCCGCCTGTTAGGCGGCACTTGCCTTAATGGAGGAATCAGAACTTGACATGGAGGCGACTGAGATGCTAAAACTCCGGCGCAGCATTATTTTGCTAGCGACCATAATAATCGCCGCCCTGGTCCTGGCCGGCTGCCGCCAGGCCGGGAGCAGCCAGAACCAAGCAGGCGGACAGCAAGGACCACAACCAGGCGGGCAGCTGGTGGTCTTTGCCGCGGCCTCCCTAACGGACGCCTTTAGCGAGATCGGCCGGGCCTTCGAGCAGGCCCACCCCGGCGTTACCGTCAAATTTAATTTCGGCGGCTCCCAGCAACTGCGGACCCAGATTGAGCAGGGCATGACGGCCGATATTTTTGCCTCAGCCGACCAAAAATACATGCAGGAGTTGGTCGCCAAGGGCCTGGTGGAACAACCGGTGGATTTTACGGCCAATACCCTGACCATCATTGTTCCTAAAAACAACCCGGCCGGTATTAAAAGCGCCGCCGATCTGGCTACCAAAGGTAAACTGGACCTGGCGGCGCCGGATGTCCCCATTGGCAAATACAGCCGCCAGGCCCTGCAAAAGTTGGATAGTCTCTATGGTAGCGGCTATTCCCAACAGGTAGAAAAAAGGGTGGTCTCCGAGGAAACCACTGTCCGCCAGGTGGTGGCCAAGGTAGCCCTGGGGGAAGCCGATGCCGGCATTGTTTACGTCACCGACATTAATTCATCTTACCGGGATAAGCTGGCTACCATACCCTTTCCCCAGGAAGCCAATGTCCAGGCTACCTACCCCATCGCTGTAGTTAAGGGTTCCAAACAGGCCGCCCTGGCCCGGGAACTGGTAAACCTGATCACCGGGCCCGGCGGCCAGAAGATCCTGACTAAATATGGCTTCCTGCCAGTCACCAAAGGGAGCTAGGGATCCATTTCCCGCCAAGCCCCTTCCATGGCGGCGAGCCGCCACCCGAAAGAGGAAAATGCAGGTAGAGGTAGAGGCCAGCCCTGAAGTAATAATGCCAGTCATATCCATTTTTGGCAGAACCCTATTTCCGGAGGAGCCACCGTGAAACGCCTAAATTTCTTGCCGGCTTTGGCCGGCCTTGTTTTCATCCTCTATATTCTCCTGCCGGTGGCCAGCATCTTCCTGAACATCAGCTGGCAGCGGTTTGGCACCACCATCAGGTTGCCAGTGGTCCTGCAGGCCCTGCAGCTTAGCGGCCTGACGACCCTGGCGGCCACCGCCGTCACTATCCTCCTGGGCACGCCCTTGGCCTATTTTCTGGCCCGGCGCAGCTTTCCCGGCCGGGTGGTCATCGATACCCTTCTGGATCTGCCCATGGTGCTGCCGCCGGCTGTGGCCGGGGTGGCCCTGCTGATGGCTTTCGGCCGTCGCGGCCTCCTGGGGTCCCTGCTGGCGGGATGGGGGATCTCCCTGCCCTTTACCACGGTGGCAGTCATCCTGGCCCAGATCTTTGTCAGTGCCCCCTTTTTCCTGAAGACGGCCCGCAACGGTTTCGCCGCCGTGGATACCTCCCTGGAGGCTATCTCCCTGACCCTGGGTAAAACCCCCCTACAAACCTTCTTCCGGGTGACTCTGCCCCTGGCCTTCCCGGCCCTGTTCAACGGGGCCATCATGGCCTGGGCCCGGGCTCTGGGGGAGTTCGGCGCCACCATTATGTTCGCCGGCAATATGCCGGGGATTACCCAGACCCTGCCCCTGGCCATCTATATGGCCATGGACAGCAACCTGGAGGCCGCCCTGGTCATGGCCGCTCTCCTGGTCCTGGTTTCCTTTGCCGTGCTCATGGCGGTAAAGAAGGTTGCTCCGGGGGGTGAAGGCTATCCTCACCCTTAATGTTGCTAAGACCCGGGGCGATTTCCAGGTCCAAGTTGAGTTAACCATGGGGGAAGAGATTCTGGTCCTCCTGGGTCCCTCCGGAGCCGGCAAATCTACCATCCTCAATATGATCGCCGGCCTGGTGACTCCCGATTACGGCTGCATTACTTGTAGCGAGGTAGTTTTTTTCCGCCGGGAAGAGGGGCGGAAAGCGGTGAACCTGCCCCCTTACCACCGCGGTATCGGTTACTGCCTGCAGCGCCCGGGCCTCTTTCCCCACCTGGATGTGGGCCATAATATCACCTACGGGGCACCGGCCGGGCTGGCTCCCGGGGAAAGGTCGGCTCGCCTAGAGGAGCTCCTGGCCCTCCTCCGTCTGCAGGGGCTGGCGCAGCGCCGGCCCGGGGAGCTCTCCGGCGGCCAGCAGCAACGGGTGGCCCTGGCCCGGGCCCTTTTCAACCGGCCGCGGCTCCTCCTCCTGGACGAGCCCTTTGCCGCCCTGGACAACCTGATCCGGGCGCGGCTGCGTTACGACCTGCTGGCCGTGCGCCGCTCCTTCCGCGTCCCCATGATCCTGGTGACCCACGATCTGGAGGAGGCCTATATGCTGGGGGACCGGATAGCCGTCCTGGATAACGGCCGCGTGCTCCAGGCCGGCAGCAGGGAAGAGGTCTTTTACCACCCCGGCAACCGGCGGGTGGCCCGTTTTGTCGGCTTTCGCAACCTCTGGACCGGCCGGGTCCTGGCCGCGGACCGGGAGGGCGATACCTTGCAGGTAGCCGGGGAGAAGTTCCAGGTGCAAATGCCCTACGCCCCCCTGGAGATGGGGCAAAGGGTGGCCTTCGGCATCCGGCCGGAGGACGTGATGCTGATCCGGCCCGGCCGGAGTTTGGGCCGGCCGGTACGGGAGAATGTTTTTGCGGTGGAGGTGACGACAGTAGTACCGGAGGTCCATACCTGCCGCGTCTTCCTGCGGCTGCACCCTGATGACGCCTATGATATTGAGATGCTGGTGCCGCGCCATGTCTTCCAGCGGGAATGCCTGGCCCCCGGCAGCCGGGTCATGATTTCCCTGAAGAAGGAAGCCCTGCACCTTTTGCCGGAATAATAGTTGTAATACCGGCTGGAATTAAGTATAATCAAGAACAGCAAGAACTGGAAAAGGGTGACCGGGAAAGTGCCTGCTAACCTGCCGCCGGCAGGGGGGATCGTTCTGGCCGGGGGGAAGAGTACCCGTATGGGCACCAACAAAGCCTTGTTGCCCCTGCGGGATAAATCCCTCCTGGC
Source organism: Moorella naiadis (nom. illeg.) (assembly GCF_051020825.1). NCBI lineage: Bacteria > Bacillati > Bacillota > Clostridia > Neomoorellales > Neomoorellaceae > Neomoorella > Moorella naiadis (nom. illeg.). Next base: position 15,245 of record NZ_JAXGFQ010000032.1, on the reverse strand, counting down.
CACGGTGGTAGCCGCCCTGCGGCCGTTATTTGCTGAGATTATAGTTGTTACAAACACCCCAGAGTTGTATCAGGATTTAGGGGCCCGCCTGGTACGGGATGTCATTCCCGGGCGGGGGCCCCTGAGTGGCTTTCATGCCGGCCTCCTGGCTTCACCTTACTGGCATAATTTTATCGTTGCCTGCGACATGCCTTTCCTGGACCCGGCCTTAATCAGTTATCTCCTGGACCGGGTGCCGGGCTATGACGCTGTTGTTCCCCGGCGGGGTGAGTACCTGCAGCCCTTGCACGCCGTCTATTCCCGTGGCTGCCTACCGCCCATTGAGGCCTGCTTAAAAAAAGGTAAATATCAGGCCTTTGCCTTTTACCCCCGGGTGCGGGTACAGTATATTGACGTTGACCGCCTAAAAGACCGGGGCTTGAACGACCCGGAGGAGGTCTTTTTTAATATCAATACCCCCGCTGACCTGGCCCGGGCGCGCTACCGTCTCAGGGAGAAGCCCCCATCCCACCAGACCCTGGCGCAACAAGCGGATGCTGGGCAGAAAGGTTCCCCCCGGGGTGGGGGGGAGAATTAATATGGCCGCGCCCTTAAGCCTGGAGGAGGCGCAACGCCTTCTTTTAAGTGGGTTAAAACCGCCGGGAAAGGTGAAAATAGAGCTGAAGAAGGCTGCAGGCCGGGTACTGGCCGCACCGGTGGTGGCGCCACAGCCCTTCCCACCTTTTCCTCGTTCCCTGGTGGACGGCTACGCCTTGGGGCCACTCCCGATTAATGGGGGGAGCGATGTTGTTCCTGGGCCGGGCGGACCTGCTGCCCCAAATTTAGATCACCCGGACTCCCCTAGGGAGAGGGACACCCGTGAACCATGGCTTGCCTACCGGGTAGCGGCTACCATAGCAGCAGGCAGCAAGATGACAGTGAGCCTGGGCCCCGGCACGGCGGCGACCATTTTTACCGGTGCCCGGCCCCCTGAGGGCACGGTAGCCATCATCCCCCGGGAACAGGTTGAGGTTCAGGGCGGGCTAATCCGGGCGCCGCAACCGGCGGTAGGGAAATACCTGGAGCCGGTCGGGGCGGAGGTCAGGGCCGGGGAAGAGGTCCTGGCTGCCGGTACCTGCCTGGGCCCGGCAGAGGTGGGGCTCCTAGCGGCCCTGGGCCTGGCACAGGTGACGGTCTATCGCCGGCCGGTTGTCGCCGTAGCCGGCAGCGGCAGTGAGCTCCTGGCTCTAAACGGAGCCCCGGCCCCTGAGCAGGGGGAGGCACCCCGGATTTATAACAGCAATTTTTACGCCCTGGCGGCGGCGGTCACGGCCGCCGGGGGGGAGGTGTTACCAGTGGGGCCGGTAGCCGATGACCTGGAAGAGCAGGTCCGGCTGTACCAGGAGGCCCTGGCAGAAGCCGACCTGCTCCTGACCACCGGGGGCGCCGGTGGCAGTGCCCGGGACCTGACGGCAGCGGCTTTTGCCGCCGCCGGGGGTGAGGTCATGTTTACCGAGGTCGCTATCCGCCCTGGCCGGCGGGTCATAGCCGCTCGCCAGGGGGCTAAACTCCTCCTGGGTCTTCCCGGCAATCCTCCGGCCGCCCTGGTGGCCTGCTATCTCCTGGCAGTACCGGTTATCAAGGCCCTCGGCGGCCGGGAAGCTGCGCCGGCTGTCTTTCCGGCGGTCCTGACGTCAGCCCTGGATAAGATCCGGACTGAACGATCCTTTATATGGGCCCGGGTTCGGGCCACAGCGGCCGGCTGGGAGGCGGCACCTCTGTCCCGCCGCCCGGGGGGCATCCGCGCCGCCATCAGCGCCAACGCCCTCATCGACGTCCCCCCGGGTTGCATTCCATTACCGGGAGAAGCAGTGACGGTCATTTTTATGGGCTAATTGCTCATCCTGCAATACCTACTTGCGGAAGGGGAGGTCTTCGTATGCCAAGCGCTATTCCAGTTATCTCCGTAGTCGGTAAGTCCGACGCCGGCAAGACGACACTGTTAATCAAGCTCCTGCCGGAATTAAAGCGGCGGGGCTACCGGGTGGCTACCGTCAAGCACGACACTCATGGCTTTGATATTGACCGCCCCGGCAAGGATACCTGGCGCCATGCCGAAGCCGGGGCCGATGTGGTCGTCATCTCCTCACCGGCCAAGGTAGCCTTTATTGAAAAGGTGGCTGCTGAATTACCCCTGGATGCCATTGCCGGCCGTATCCAGAACGTCGACCTCATCATCACCGAGGGCTACAAGCGCGGGGATAAGCCCAAGATCGAAGTCCACCGGCAGGCGGTAGGAGGGGAACTCCTCTGTACGGCAGACGAACTACTGGCCGTGGCTACCGACGAGCCCCTGGCAATCGACGCCCCCTGCTACGACCTGGACGACGCCGCCGGATTGGTGGATTTGATTGAGATCAAGATCCTGGCTCCCGCCGGCCGCTTACGTCGGCCATAAATCCAGCTCCTGGTTTTAGGCCCCTTACCTTTAATCCCCGAGGTAATAGGCATATAATAGTTGTTAAGAATATGTAAAGACCTGCGGGGGAAAGCAGATGAACCGGATACTCAACGCCTACGACCGGGCCCTCCTGGAATTGCAGCAAAACATCCTGCAGATGGGGGAATACGTGGCCAACCAGCTGGATCAGGCCTTAAAGGCCCTGAAGGATCAGGACCGGGTATTGGCGCAACAGGTGGTGGCGGGTGACGACGGGGCCGATGATCTGGCCCACGATATCGAAATGTCCTCCCTGGATCTCATCTCCCTGCAGCAGCCCACCGGGGATGACCTGCGCACTCTGGCTACAGTCATGCGGGTAAGCAGGGAGCTAGAGCGCATCGGCGACTATGCCGTCAACATCGCCGAGGTGGCCGGGCGCCTGGCTAAACTGGGACCCTATTTCAAGCCCCTGGTGGATATTCCCCATATGAGCGACCTGGCCCGGTCCATGCTCCGCCGGAGCCTCCAGGCCCTGGTCGAGCGCAACCTGGAGATAGCCCGGGAGGTGGTGAAGGCCGACGATGTCGTTGACCGCCTTTTTGAGGCCCTTTATGATGAATTGGTAGCCTACATGAAAAAGGGGCCAGAGTACGTCGACCAGGCTAGTTACCTGGCCCTGGTGGCCCGTTACCTGGAGCGCATTGCCGACCACGCCGTCAACATAGCTGAGATGGCGGTTTACCGGGAGACCGGTGAGCGCCGGGCCTTTAGAGAAAGGCAGGGGCCCCAAAAGATCATCCCACCGGGGAAAAAGTAATGGTGGTACCGTTACCGCCGGAGAAACCTACCTCCTGGGGAGACTTAATAAAATGGACTGAAAAAGTACCGGCGGTTAACGGCGGCGGGCGCCGAACCGGACCTAGGTTCTGATGGTACCCAAATTTGGAGCTATTTAGGGATAGAACGCCGTCAATCGTAAACTACGGAACCCGGAGCCAATATCCTCCCCATCACAGGCAAGACACCCTAACAAAGTAGATAGTAAATGGAGGTCAAAGATTGATTTTCGCCGTTACCACCGGTCTCCTGGGCGGGCTGGCCCTTTTCCTTTACGGCATGAATCTAATCAGCACCGGCCTGCAAAAGGCGTCTGCCCGCCAGGTACAGCAGCTCCTGGGGGCGGTGACCAGGAATCGCTTCTACGGTATGCTGGCCGGGCTGGTGGTTACGATATTCCTACAAACCAGCGCCGTCACCACGGTGCTCCTGGTGGGTTTCGTCAGCGCCGGCCTTATGAGCCTGGGTCAGGCTCTGGGAGTCATCCTGGGGGCCGCCATCGGCTCGACCCTGACAGCCCAGCTCATTGCCTTTCGCCTGAGCGATTATGCCCTCTGGGCAGTGGTTGTCGGCCTCATCCCTTACCTTGCCGCCCGGCGCCTGCGCTGGCGTTACCTGGGCCAGGCCATCCTCGGGTTTGGCCTTATTTTTTATGGCGCCGCCCTTATGGGTACGGCCATCGCTCCCCTGGATAACCTGCCGGAATTTACCGCTACCCTGGACCGCCTGGCAGCCCACCCCTGGGTGATGATGGTAGCGGCGACCCTCTTTACGGCCATTGTCCAGGGCAGCGCCGCACCGGTGGTGGTGGCTATGACCCTGGCAGCCCAGGGCAGCCTGGCCCTGCAACCAGCCCTGGCCCTGGTCCTGGGCGCTAACCTGGGCACTACGGCCACAGCCCTCATCTCCAGTATCGCCCTTTCCCGGGAAGCCAAGCGGGTGGCCCTGGCCCATTTCTTTTTTAAACTGGCCGGGGTCCTCCTTTTCCTGCCCTTTCTCGGCCTCTATGCCGGCCTGGCGCGCCAGACCTCGCCGGATCTTGCCCGCCAGGTGGCCAACGGCCACACCCTGTTCAACATTATCAACATGCTTATCTTTATCCCCTTTACCCCCCGGGTGGGCCGCCTGATGGAAAGGCTGCTGCCCAATGCCCCGGAAGAAGAGAAGGTAGCCAAATACCTGGACAACACCCTCCTCGATCTACCGGAGCTCGCCCTGGCCGGGGTGACCCAGGAGCTCCTGCGCATGGCCGGGATTATCCGGCAGGAGATGTTCCCCCGGGTCATGCAACCCCTGGCCCGGCGGGAGGTGGACCTGGTAGAGAAGCTGCGCCGTACAGACGCCATCCTGGATTACCTTTACACGGCCATTGCCCGTTACCTGGCCCATATGAACCGGGATAACCTGAGCGAGGAACAGATGCTGGCCCAGACCCGGCTCCTATATATCGCCAATGACCTGGAGCATATCGGTGACGTTACCGTCGAGATGGCCCGCCAGTGGCGCAAGATCGAGAACAGCGGCGTCGAGTTTTCCCCCGAAGGGCAGGCTGAAATCCAGGAGATGTTCACCAAGGTCCAGGAGAACTTCACCGCCGCCCTGGAGGCCTTCGCCGGCAACGATCGCCACCTGGCCGCCCGGGTCATCCGCGGCCACCCGGAGATCCTGCGCCTGGAGAAAAATCTGCGTTACTCCCATTTCCAGCGCCTGCAGCGGGAAAACCGCCTCAGTCTGGAGACTACCTCTGTCCATATGGACCTCATCAACCAGCTCCTGCGTTTGAATATCCATAACGTCAGCATCGCCCAGGCGGTAATGGGGATTATTTAACGGTTGCTGGCAAGTTAGGGAACTTGTAGGAAGGGGCGATCTTTGGTAAACTACACCCTGGAGAAAGGAGAGATTGCTTTTGCGTGGTATCTGGTTTTCGGAACTGCAGACGCCGGACCTGGCGATTTCCGTACGCCTGCAGCAAACCCTGCACCATGAAAAGACCCCTTACCAGGAGCTGGCTGTCGTGGATACGGGAGCTTACGGCCGCATGCTCCTGCTGGATAATATTATCCAGACGACCGTTAAAGACGAATTCTTTTACCATGAGATGATCGCCCACGTACCCCTGAATACCCACCGTCGGCCCCGGACAGCCCTGGTCATCGGCGGTGGCGACGGCGGCGTCGTCCGGGAGATTGTCAAACACCCTACTATTGAAAAGGTTACCCTGGTGGAGATTGACGCCCGGGTGGTGGCCAATGCCCGGGAGTACCTGCCAGAGATCGCTTGCGGTCTGGACGACGCCCGGGTGGAGATCCGTTTTGAAGACGGCATCGAACACGTCCGCCAGCGGGAGAATACTTATGACGTGATTATCGTCGATTCCACCGATCCCATCGGGCCGGCAGTGGGCCTTTTTAGCACTGAATTTTACCGTAATGTCCACCGGGCCCTGAAACCGGAAGGCATCTTCGTCGCCCAAACGGAATCCCCGCTTTTTAACGGCAAGCTCATCCGCCGCATCCAGCGCGACCTGCAGGAGATCTTCCCCCTTGCCAGGCTCTACCTGACCACGGTGCCAACCTATCCGGGCGGCCTCTGGTCCTTCAGCCTGGGAAGTAAAGAATATGATCCTTTGCGGATCGACTGGCGCCAGGCCCCCCAGATAACGACCCGCTACTATACCCCAACCATTCACCAGGCCGCCTTCTCGCTGCCGCCCTTCGTCCAGGAGTTCCTGGAGGCGCCAGAGGAAGAAAAGTTTTAGGCGAGGTCGAGCGCCAAGTTTGCTCGCCGAGAACCACGGAGCCTGAAGCCTCTACCCCCAAGCCCGTGACTAAATGCTTACCACAAGCATCCACTTTTGTTAGAACCCTATTTCCGGAGGAAGATTGATGTCAGACGCCCAAAGTATATACGGCACCATCGAGGGGTTTACCAGGGGCCAGGTCTTCCTGGCCAGTACTGACGACTTTGCAGCAGCCCGGGCGGTCCTGGCCGGCATCCCTTTTGATGCCACCACCAGCTTCCGGCCTGGCACCCGCTGGGGTCCCCGGGCTATCCGCGAGGTGTCCGAGGTTCTGGAGGAGTACAGCCCTTACCTGCGGCGGGAATTGGGCCAGGTTCCCTTTTACGACGCCGGCGACCTGGATCTGACACCGGGCCGGGTGGAGGCCGGTTTGGAGCAGATGGCGGCCGCTGCGGCCGCTATTTTCACCGCCGGCAAGCAGCCATTCTTCCTGGGGGGCGAGCATTTAGTCAGCTACCCCCTCATCCGAGCTGCCCACCGGTACTACCCCGAACTGGCCGTCCTCCACTTCGACGCCCATGCCGACCTGCGGGAGGAATACCTGGGGGAAAGGCTCTCCCACGCCACCGTCATGCGCTTGGTGGCGGAGGAAATCGGCCCCGGTAACCTCTACCAGTTCGGTATTCGCTCCGGTACCTGGGGGGAATTCGCCTACGGCCAGGGAGAGACGAACTTCTTCCTGGATGTCATCACGTCGCCCCTGACAAAGCTGGTGCCGGAGCTGGGCCGGCGGCCCTTGTATGTAACCATTGATATCGACATAATCGACCCGGCCTACGCCCCCGGTACCGGCACCCCCGAACCTGGGGGCTGCTCACCGGGGGAGATCTTTAAAGCCATCCAGCTTCTCCAGGATGCCAATGTAGTCGCCTTTGACCTGGTGGAGGTCTGCCCGGCTTACGATCAAAGCGCTATCACCGCCATCCTGGCGGCTAAGATCCTCCGCGAAGCCCTCCTGGCCTGGGGAGGAAAAAATATTTGACTTCCCCCCTGGTACCATGCTATAATAACTTTTGCGGCAGGTACATGAGGGCGGTTAGCTCAGCGGGAGAGCACCTGCCTTACAAGCAGGGGGTCGGCAGTTCAAACCTGCCACTGCCCACCATAAACGGAGCCGTAGTGTAGTGGTCTAACATGTCGGCCTGTCACGCCGAAGATCGCGGGTTCAACTCCCGTCGGCTCCGCCATTTATGCCTCGGTAGCTCAGTTGGTAGAGCAGAGGACTGAAAATCCTCGTGTCGGCGGTTCGATTCCGCCCTGAGGCACCAGCAAAAAACTCCTTTCTGGGCATAGAGCAGGAAGGAGTTTTTGTATATCTTTCTAGCTAGTATGGGTATAAGAGTTTGCCTAAGGAGGCTATTTTTCTATGGCCAGGCCGGAAGATATAGAATATAAAAATCGCCTGGGGTGCTTGCAGGAATCCCTGCAGGACCTGGAACTCGACGGCGCGATTATCTACCAGACAGTTGACCTATATTACTTAACGGGCACGGCCCAGAGCTGTCACTTCTTTGTCCCGGCAGCCGGGGAGCCACTGCTCCTGGCTTACCGGGACTACGAGCGGGCCCGGGAGGAAGCGGCGTGGCAGGTTATGACTCTGGGCACTTTTAAGGATCTACCCGGTCTCCTGACGGAAGCCGGGTATACGGGGATGCGGCGTTTGGGCCTGGAGCTGGACGTGATACCCTTGCACCTCTTTCGCCGCTATGAGGCCCTTTTGCCCGGCGTTCAGTGGGTCGACGTCGGCCAGGTATTGCGGCGGCAGCGGATGGTCAAATCGGCGGTTGAACTGGAGGCCCTGCAGTGGTCGGCCACCAGGCACGCCGAGGTATTTCGCTACATAAGTGACTGGATCCGGCCGGGGATGACGGAACTGGTCATTGCCGCCGAGTTCGAAGGCTACGCCCGCCGTCTGGGCCACCAGGGGGCGAAACACTTCCGGGGCCAGGAGCAGGGCATGGGTCCCGGTCTGGTGGCCGCCGGGGCCAATTCCGCCCGGACTTCTTGCTTCAACCTGCCCCTGGCCGGCCTGGGCCTTTCCCCCCTGTACCCTATGGGAGCCAGCCAGCACGTCTGGGAAAAAGGGGAGCCCCTTCTCATCGACTACGCCGGGGTTTACGGCGACTACACCGTTGATCAGACCAGGATTTACCTGAGCAAGGAGGTGCCGGCAGCTTTACGCCGGGCCCAGGACGTGGCCCTGGAAATTGCTGGCCGAGTGGCGGAAAGCGCCCGGCCCGGGGTAACGGCCGGCGAGCTCTATGACCTGGCCGTGAACCTGGCCGCCCGGGCCGGTTTGCCGGAGCACTTTATGGGCTATGGCCAGCAGGTAACCTATATCGGTCACGGCGTCGGTCTAGAGCTGAACGAGTGGCCGGTAATCGCCCGGGGGGACCGGATAGTCCTGGCCGAGGGCATGGTCTTCGCCCTGGAACCTAAGTTTGTCTTCCCGGGGCTCGGCAGCGTTGGGGTGGAGGACACGTATGTGGTTACTGCGGGAGGAGCGGAAAAGATAACTTATTAGTACTCCAGCGTGAGCAATCAATCCCACCGCTTGCCTGCCAGGGGCAGATAAAAGTAGTTGACGGAGTATATGGAAATCCTGGTTTAAAGATGCACCAACGTTTGTAACCCCCGGTACCTGTAGTCATTAGCCACCTGTCCCGAAAACGCCGTCGTCCTGGTAGCCGGTCCACCCCTGGAATACGCCCTGGCCTCATTTACAGTGGCGGGCCTTTATTATTTCATTCGAGCTCAATGGAGAGAAATAAAATCGCTAGGGCCCTCGACCAGCATAAAAATTGTTTCAAAATAATACTTTACCTTTGGTTAAAGGTGGGTTATAATAAACATTAGCTTATCAATTGGTCTGGTAGGATCAAATTTATTTATCCTTCTCAATGCTTTTCTGGTGAAGGGAGATAAATTGAATTCCCTGAACCATTGGAGCAAAAAATTTGAGGAGGATTTCATTATGTACGAAGACAAAACCCTTACCTGCCGCGACTGTGGCACCGAATTTTTTTTCTCGGCTTCTGAACAGGAGTTTTATGCCGAGAAAGGTTTTACCAATGAACCCGGTCGCTGTCCCCAGTGCCGCGCCGCCCGCAAGCGGAACGGCAACGGCTTTAGCCGTGGGGATAACCGTGGACCCAGAGAGATGTACAAGGCAACCTGCGCCGCCTGCGGAGCGGAAACGGAAGTGCCGTTTCGTCCCCGCGGCGATCGCCCGGTGTATTGCCGAGATTGCTTTAGCAAAAACAACAACCGTTACTAATTAAGGCGAGGCAACTCCTCTACTAACGGGTAGAGGAGTTTATTTTTGGGTTATAATAAGGCAGGGTATATCAAGAAAAAGGGTTATACCCTCAGCAAAGGAGATAATATTTTTTGGTAACTTTTACAGAACTAGGATTGGGGCAACCGGTCCTGCAGGCAATCACGAATATGGGGTTTGAAGAACCGACGCCCATCCAGATGCAGACTATCCCGGGTGCCCTGGCCGGAAGAGACTTAATTGGCCAGGCTCAAACCGGTACCGGAAAAACGGCGGCCTACGGCATACCCATGGTGGAAAGAATAGCAGTCGATGCGGAACAAATCAAGGGAATTGTGGTTACCCCTACCCGGGAACTAGCGGTGCAGGTGGCCGAGGAGTTGAACCGCATTGGGCAATTCAAGGGTATCCGCACCTTACCTATTTATGGTGGGCAGGATATTAACCGGCAGATCAAGGCTTTGAAGAAAAGACCCCAGATTATTGTAGGGACGCCGGGCCGCTTGCTTGATCACCTGCGGCGGCGAACAATACACCTTCATGATATTGAAATCGTGGTTCTTGATGAGGCCGATGAAATGCTTAACATGGGTTTTATTGAAGACATTGAAGCCATCCTCCGGGAGATCCCCGGGGAACGCCAAACCATGTTGTTTTCGGCCACCATACCCCTACCGATCCAGAACCTGGCGCAGAGGTTCATGCAAGCCCCGGAAACTATTCGTATCTCGGCTCGAGAGGTCACGGTACCCAACACCGAACAGAGCTACATCGAGCTCCAGGAGAAACAAAAATTTGAGGTCCTCTGTCGCCTGTTGGATATTCAGGCGCCGGACCTGGCGATTGTTTTTTGCCGCACCAAGCGCCGGGTGGATGAACTGGCCGGGGCTTTAAGTAAACGCGGCTATTCAGTGGAAGCCATCCATGGTGATTTGACCCAAGCGAAAAGGGAGAGTGTAATCCGGCAGTTCCGGGAGGGTGCTATCGAGATCCTGGTAGCGACTGATGTAGCGGCCCGGGGACTGGATATTACCGGAGTCACCCATGTCTATAACTTTGATATCCCCCAGGACCCGGAGGGTTACGTGCATCGCATCGGCCGAACCGGGCGCATCGGCCGGTCTGGCCAGGCCCTGACCTTTGTTACCCCGCGAGAGATGGGGCTTCTCAAGTCGATTGAGAACATGATACGGCGGAAAATAGTACGTCAGTCCGTTCCTACCTTGACCGAGTTCCTTAAAGGCCAGCAGCGGGTGGCCATGGAAAAGCTGCTCCAGGCGACGGAAACCGCGGAAGTTGAGCAATACCGGGGCTTGGCTGAGGATTTATTGGCGGAAACCGATTCGGTCACCCTGATTGCCGCCGCTTTAAAATTGCTGACCAGGGAACAGGATGCCACTCCTGTACAATTAATACCAGAAGAACCCGTCCGGGCGAAAAGGTTTAATAGAGCCGGGCCCCCACGGGAGCAAGGGTACAAAGGGTATAAAATAAGCAGTAAAAATAAAGACAGTAACCGCAAAAAACAAAGCTGGTCAAAATGATCAGAGTAAAAACCTTTAGGCGGTTGAAGGAATAAGAGAAGCCCCCAGGCCTGCGGGTTAACCACGGCTTGGGGGGCTTTTTTATTAGTCTGGATAGACCAGGGGTTTTGTTTTTGTAGCGGCCCATTTCGGGTGATGTAATTCGGTTGCTGTAAAAAGAAAAAAGGCCAGCAGGCCTTGATTTTCCTGGTGCGAGAGGCGGGACTTGAACCCGCACGGACCAAAGGTCCACGAGATTTTAAGTTCCACGAAGTCTTTCTTTGCCAGTACCTGCCAATCCGGGAGTGTCCAGTTTTCAAGGCTTCACGGGTTTTGGGGGTGTGTAATACGTCCATTTTGCCCGTGGTGTTTACCTGGTTTAGCAGTCAAATAGCAGTCAAACCTCCTGGCCGTAACTCCCCGGCAAGGGGAGGTGTAATTAGGTTCTTGAAAATATTACTTGTTGGTTACTTTTTCACTGAGGCCAGCACGTACCCAATATATGAACCCACGTCCCTGCTTTTCCACAGAGGCCAAACCTAAGACGCATAAAACTATTAAAATATCCTGGATTTCATAACGCCTTTTCCATTCTTGGTAACTATAAAAACTAAGCCCAGGAACTGGATTTTGTTCAATTTCCATCATCACCTCGTCAATCGTAACTATGCGCCCTTTTAATAATTTATACATCATCTCCACATTTTTACCTGAAACAAGTTCCTCGAAAACCTGGCTCTTGCTGTATTGTCTTAAGATGAATGTGCTAGGTATATTAGCCGCTTCATAAACCTCATAATTATTACGAAGAGTTACACTACCTAAACATCTTCCCAAACGTCTTGACCCCGGCATTTTACACCCCTCCTCTAACATTATTTTTCGCCATTATTTAAGAATTTCCTGGTGCCTCTATTACACAAAGGCCTAAAACAGAGGCTCTATAAGGCCTGAGATTGCTGTGATCCGGGTGGTGTTGCAACGGTAACCGGTAGTGTGGAGGTTAAGAGATTGTTAAGATGCTGTCCAAGACAATTACTTGTTTTTCCCATGTTATAATGATATTGGTAAAAGAATTACCTGTCGGAGAACACGCGGATGAAGAATAAAGCTGTAATTGGTAATGTTAAGGGAATGTTAAGAAGTGCAGGACCTGAATTACTTGCTTTTTCTATAGTAATATGGTATTGAGGAAAGGAGTAAGGTTGACATTAAGGAAATGTTAAGATGCGGTGGCGCCACAACTACTTGTTTTTCTGTGTTATTATGCTATTGAGGAAAGGAGACAGGATATGCGGATGAAAAATATGGTTGTTAATGAAATGTTAAGATGCTGCATATTGCAATTACTTGTTTTTTCCATGTTATAATGATAGTGGTCAAAAAATAATATTAAAAATCTCAAGCCCCTGAAACCAGGGGCTTTAATTTTGGGGGTGTAAAGGCAAGATGCCAAAATTAACAACTGATGGAAGGAGTGGAAAGACTATGGGCAATCCAATTGAAGCAGTCATCAAAAGTACGGGTAAGAGCCGCAAGTCGTTAGCAGTTGAATGGGGAGTGAATTATTATTTGTTGGGGGCGACCCTGCGCGGTTTCCCTTCCAGGATTCCACGGAGCTTGCGGGAGGTGTTAGGGAGACTTGGGTTTGACGTCGAGAGGCTTGAAAACCAGTATGAAGCATGGCGAAGGACACTTAACAGGTAGTTAAGGCGACTAAAACAATCCTGGGGAGGTATGGAAAATGGGCGATGTCATCAAACTAACAAAGAGAGATAACGCAAATAAGTTCGACTGGGCACCGTTGTATGAGGCTTACGTCAGCGGCGCGAACGGCGGCCCGCTTAGTGAGCGCGACGACGGCTGGATGGATGGGTGCTGCCCCCTCCATGACGACCAACGGCCTTCCTTCTCCTTCAACCGCTGGTCCGGGTACTGGCTCTGCCGGGCCGGGTGCGGCGCGGGGTGGCCGTTAGACTTTTTAGAGGCAGTTGCTGGCCTCGACGGTGACGAAGCTTTGGAAGAAATCCGGGAACTATGCGGGTCCTTACCGCCGGAAATAATCTAGCGTTTTACAGATGTTTCCAGAAAGTGCATATTACAAATTGACCGCTTCCAGTGAGCGGGCTTTTATTTATTCGGATGAAAATTTCGCTCACCGGATGGTTGTCGTAGCCGAAGCAGCGGGTTTACATTCGGACGGTATCGGCGGCACGATAATCCGTGAACTGGCATGGGGCAATCGCCTGGCCTATGAGGTAGTGAAAAAAACTGCCAACGGCTTGCGGCCACGTAAAATTGTCAAAGATGGTCCGACCGGTTTGGTTACTACATCGGTTAGGGGTGTCGAAGGTGAGTTAGCCACCAGACTGTTGATGTTGGAGCTGGCTGACGACCCGCGTCAAACTCGCCGTGTTCTAGAAGCGGAGGCCCTGGAGGCTATGGGTAAAATCCATACACCGGATTTAGACCAGTTTACTGATATAATGCCTATTGTTAACCGTAGGGGACTGCTTAAGGTTAACAGTTAGCGATATACCGGCGCGGGGGCGATTCCGGCTCCACAAAAATGGAGTGACTGTCGGTATTGTGGCTACGCCGGAATGTGTTGGGTTACTGTGGGGACCAGGCATGGGGCAGGCCGTCGAGCGTGTTAAATTGCCGTACAAGGGTAATGCCCACGGTGGTTACATTCGGTGGTTCCTATGCCCCATCTGTGGCCGGAAAACACCTCGCCTCTACCTGCCGCCTGAAGGTGACGGCTTCGCCTGCCGCAAGTGCCTGGCCCTGGCTTACCGGGCCTGGAAGGAAAGCGGCAAGGTGCGGCAACCCAGGAAACCTGAAGGCTGGTTCAAGTGGTTTTCGAGACAGGCTGCAAAAGTCCTGGCGAAAGGGGGGAATAGCGAATGAAGCTGCTGGATTACGCCCGCTGGAGGTGTATCCGGGAAGTCCCGGCGATAATTGACACCCTGGCAACCGAAGCGAAACAGGGCAACGCAACAGCGGCCAGGCTCATGCTGGAGCTTGCCGGGTTGCTGCTTAGTGGGGAAGGAGGCGGTAATGATGGCGAAGAAAAGCGGCCTCCCTGTGGCCTCAAAGAGCGGCCAGCGGTTGCCAAGCAATGAGGTCCTGGAGGAAAGACGGCAGCTAATTGTTGCCGAAGCCGTTGACGCATCGCCACAGGTGATGCGGGTGGTAGTGGACATGGCCCTGGGTGGCGACCTGGAGGCGGCCAAACTGGTGTTAAAGGTGGCTGGGCTGGATTTGAGCGGCGGTAACCGTGCTAATGTCCAGAACGCCATCCAGATAAATATTACTGCGGAAGAACAGCGGCAGTTGGAGAGGGATTTTCCTGATGATCTTCCCGGCTAGAAACTGCTACGAGCACCATTCCAGGATACCTAACATCGGCCAGTGGTCTAAGTGGGTGGGATATTAGGCGAAAAACGGCGAGCGCCACCTGCTATGTGGGGGTGGCCCTGTTACGCATTATGGCGTCCCCATTTATATAGCAGTTAGATTCCCCACAATTTTGGTTTAACAAATTAATTGAGGGGTAACCAATCACATCCCACAAGTTCTGGATCATTAAAAGCTCCATGTTTAACCCAAAAGTGTTCATCCCATAATTTTCCTTCCTCCTTCCAAAATGCTGAAGTTCTCCAAATAGCTATGGGGCTTTCTTGGGCCTTGCATACTGGGAATCTACCATCTCGATAAATATTTTCCCAGTTTACTTCATATATTTTTACACCACGAAGGTAGTACTCGCCAACCAGGTATCCACTCTGTGTTTTAATAAGAGGATAATAAGAAACGTCAAAATGATTGTTTGGTAAAGTAGATCTTACAACCAATAAGCCTGCCTTCCAGTTTGGCGGGAAACTTTCAACAATTTGCCGTATACCTTCTCTCCATCTTTTTATAGCAACTTCGTCTGGTACTAATCCATATGAATCGTTATAGAAATGATGAGCGGCATTAAATGCCTCTATAGCTTCCATTTTTGTTGGTAAAATTTCTTTTCCTTCATTGACTTTTTTGGAAGTACTAATACTGTTTGGGGAACCCCCCCTGCTGTGAAACGCTTTTCTGGGTATCCCCTGATCCAGTAGATAGGTCGTGTGGGTATTTTGTCGCCCAATTTCCAAACGAAAATATAACAACCATTAGTGTTATTATGATAACGAAACCCTTTGCCCACTTATCCCATATTCGTTGGCAAACTAAAAAATCCTCAAAATCGCGCCATTTCCTGGTTTGCCAGGCGAAACTTTTTGCTATGAAAATAAAATAAACCCAGGATATGATTCCGGTGCAAAAACCCTCTCAAAACACCTTCAAATCGACATAATGTAGCAGGAATATTTACCATAACGGCGA